>NZ_CBFHTG010000013.1:0-70554 GCF_965658795.1 Lentibacter sp.
AATTTTTGCATGGTCGTCAGTCCTATCTTCTATCGAATGTGGAATTGAATTATGTGACAGCGCTTCTAAAGCCAGCTTCGTATTGGCCTCGCTGAGATCACTGTTCTGGTGCATAGTAAAGTCACACATGAGCCTTCAGCCTGGCATTGACCTGCCAAGGTCCATGGCCATTTCAAAATTGTATCAAAAGTGTCTGGCTCATTATTATGACCGTTATCAACGGCATGGATGCGTCTCATCACCCCTGAAGGGTTAACTTTTAATCTGAAGCTTTTTCTACCGTTCAAAAGACATCAAAAACCCTAAAGAACCGGCCCGAATACGCCTTGATGAACGCAGAAATGCGAAAGCATTTTCCATTAATCTATAAAATGAAACAGTAGGGATTTATGGCGCACCCGAGAGGATTCGAACCTCTGGCCTCTGCCTTCGGAGGGCAGCGCTCTATCCAGCTGAGCTACGGGTGCGTTGCGCGTTCTATAACGGCCCCTGCGCCGCCCCGCAATCGCGAATATTGCTGGACAATACAGCCCGCTTGTCAAAAATAGCGGACATGAAAACACGTATCCCGCCGCTTTGGCTCCTCGTCTTGTTGCAGACTGTCGTTTCAGCCGCCTCGCTGGTGGTCGAAATCGTGGCAGGTCGCATGTTAGCCCCCTATGTGGGCATGTCTCTTTACACCTGGACCGCGGTGATCGCGGTGGTTCTTGCGGGCTTTTCCGTCGGCCATTGGTGGGGCGGCCTCATGGCAGGCAAGCCGCAAGAGACCGCGCTGCGCCAGACAGGCTGGGTGCTTGTGGCAGCAGCTTTGAGCACAGGCGTGGCTGTTGTGGTGCTACAAGCCATCGCTGGCCCTGTCATGAGCGTGGTCAGCCACCCGCTCTGGGCCATCATCGCGCTTTGCACGGGCGCGTTTTTTCTGCCCTCGCTCTTTGCGGGGGTGCCCGCTCCTGTTCTCGCCCAGATCGGGGCCAACACCGCGCCGGATTCGGGCCGCGCACTGGGCGCGCTCTTTGCCGCTGGCGCCATCGGCGCCATTGCCGGCACGTTGCTCGCGGGCTTTGTCTTTATTTCCTATCTTGGCTCGACACTCACATTGGCGCTTGTCGCGGTGATCTATGTTGCGACAGCGCTGTTGTCGTTCTGGCTGGCGGGCCGTTTGCCGCGCACAGCCCTGCTGGCCAGTGTCCTCTCGCTTGCGCTTGCAGGCTATGCGCTGGCCGCGCCAAGCCCCTGTGACACCGAGTCTGATTACTTCTGCATCCGCACCATAGATATCTCCGAAAGCCCCTCAGAGCCTGTGCGCATGATGGTGCTGGATCATCTTGTCCACGGCACGAGTGCCGCCAATGATGCAACGCTTATGTACACCGATCACGCCGCCATGCTTGACCAGCTCGCAGTTTTGCGTGCACCCGCGCCCGCGTTTTCCAGCTTCTTCATCGGCGGGGGCAGCTTCTCCCTGCCCCGCGCGCTGGCCGCACGCGAGGGCCACGGCCCTATAACTGTTGCCGAGATGGATCCGGCCGTCACAAAAGTCGCGGCGCGTGACTTCTGGTTTGACCCCGCAAGCGCCACGGTTCTGCACCGCGATGCCCGCGTTGTGCTCAGCCAAGACACCACCCGCTATGATATCATCATCGGGGATGCCTTCACCGATATCGCCGTGCCACAGCACCTGATCACGCAAGAGTTCTTCGAGCTGGTTCAAGCCCGCCTCACTCCAGACGGCAGCTATCTGATGAATGTGGTGGATTATGAAGACAACCTGCAGACGCTCGGCGCGATGCTGCGCACCTTGCAAAAGGTCTTCCCCGTGCTCGAAGTCTGGGTGGAGCAGCGCGCGCCTGTGCCCGGCGAACGCATGGTCTTTATCATTGCCGCAGGCACAGCCAAGACAGAGCAAGCCAGCTTCGTCACCCGCTCTCCCGACCCGGCCCGCTATGGCGCGCTGTCAGATGCGATGGTGGCGGGGATCATGGGGCGTGACACACTCATCCTGACGGATGACTATGCCCCCATCGACAGGCTCATGGGCCTGCGCCCCGATTGATCAGCCAAGCAGGTTGTGCGCCAGCTCGAGCGCATCGACCAACACATCTACCTCTTCACGCGTGTTATAGAGCCCGAAGCTCGCACGGCAGGTGGCCGTCAGCCCCATATGCTCCATGAGCGGTTGCGCACAATGCTGCCCTGCGCGCACCGCCACGCCCTTTTTATCAAGGATCGTGGAAATATCATGCGCATGGGCAGTCCCTTCCATGGTGAAGCTGAAGATCGCGGCCTTGTCTGGCGTTGTGCCTTGCAGGCCCAGCCAGTTCAGCCCTTTCAGGCGCTCACTGGTGTAGGCGGCCAGATCAGCCTCATGCGCCGCCACATTCTCCATGCCCAGATCCATGAGGTATTCCAGCGCCACACCAAAGCCAATGGTCTGCACGATCCCAGGTGTGCCCGCCTCAAACTTCATCGGGGCCGCGTTATAGACCACCGCGTCTTTGGTGACGTCACGGATCATATCGCCCCCGCCCAAAAACGGGCGCATCTCGTCCAGCCGCTCGCGGCGCACATAAATCGCGCCAGAGCCTGATGGCCCGTACAGCTTGTGGCCTGTCACAGCGTAGAAATCACAGCCCATCTCGGCCACGTTCACAGGCGCATGCACAGCGCCTTGTGAGCCATCGACAAGAACAGCCACGCCTTTGGCGCGCGCGGCCTCACAGATGCGCTTCACGTCCACATGGGTGCCCAAGACGTTAGACAACTGGGTGATCGCAACAAGCTTGGTCTTCGGGCCAATCGCCGCAATAACCTTATCGGCATCCAGCGCGCCCGTGGCGTCTACATCGACCCACTTGAGCGCAACACCTTGGCGCTCGCGCAAAAAGTGCCAAGGCACGATATTGGCGTGATGCTCCATAACAGAAAGAACAATCTCGTCGCCCGCCTCCATCCGTGGCGCAGCCCAGGCATAGGACACCATGTTGATGCCCTCGGTCGTGCCCGAGTTGAGGATAATCTCGTCTTCCGACGCCGCGCCAAGGAACCGCGCAATGATCCCGCGCACCGCTTCGTAGCGCTCGGTCGAGATATTGCTGAGGTAGTGCAACCCACGGTGCACATTGGCGTATTCTTCCGCATAGCCGCGGGTCATCGCATCAATCACAATCTGCGGCTTCTGGGCCGACGCACCATTGTCCAGATAGGTCAGCGGCTTGCCGTTGACCTGACGTTTCAGGATCGGAAAGTCGTCACGGATCTTCTTCACGTCATACATTCGGTGTCTCCCAAGCGGATCAGACGGGCATAAAAAGCCCGATAAGAGTGAGAACAAAAAGCAGGCCAACGGCCATGAGCAAGAGCGATACAGCCACAGTGCCGATGCCTCTGAACATGGTTTCAAAACGGTGCGCACCGGTCAAAAGCCCGATGAGCGCAAACAAAAGCCAGACATTGCCCAAAAGCGACAAGAGCTGCGCAAGGCCAAGCGACACCAGCCCGATTGCCATAATGACAACGCTCATCCCGAGGCCGACAAACTGCCACCACGTGACCACGGCCAGCACATCGCTCAAGCTGCCCTGCCCGCCCAGCATCCGCCCGCCTGTGTGAAAGGCAAAGACAGACATGACAAGCGCAAGGCCCACCGTCATTGCCACGCGCAAGGGGCTGCCAAGATAGCTGATCAGAAATTCCATCTGCGCAACATCGTCAGGGCTCATGCCCTCCACGGGTGTGGGCGGCGCGGCCTGAAAGCCGAGCGAAAACAACAGCGCGTTGAGCACAGCGGCCAAAAGCAGGCCCAGCCAGAGCACATCGCGCTTCAGGTTCAGAGCCAGCAGCTCTGCAGCCGCCGCGGCTGGCTGCATCATCGTGGTGCGCACGAGCGCTTTAATGTCCATGAGTGGCACTTTCTTTTGCAGCGGCAACACTGCCGCTAAACCAGAACCAAAGGAAGATGACCAGCCAAAGCGCGCCGACAACAAGCTGCCCCGTGCCTTCGCCCACAAAGCCTTTCACAAGCCCGTTGAGCAGCATCAAAGGCGACGCCGCCAAAAGCGCCCAGAACAGCGCAATCCGAAAGACCCAAGGCTTGGCTTTTGAGCCTGCAAGGCGGAACCCGCCGTAGACAAGCATCGCCAGCGCATAGAGCACGAGCGGCATGATAAAAAGCCAGGCAAACAGCGCCCCACCCATGAGCATGCTCACGTCCTGCCCCGTCAGATACGCCTCTCGCGAGGCCGCGGGCCATGTGCTGATAAACACAACAGCACAGCCCGCCATAAGAATGGCTATCGCACGATCTTCGCGTTGGCCCGCTGCCGCGAACCTGCGCAAAACGCGCGCAGGCCCACGGTAGGTCGCCACGATATCCATCACAACCGACATGGCCTTAGCCGCCGCTGTGGCGCACAAGCCAGCCTTCAAGCCGCCCTGTGATTTCAGCTGCCAGGTCTTCGTCTTCGACCTCTTCAACAGATTCCGCCAAAAACGCGAGCGTCATAAGGTCTGTCGCAATGTTTTCTGGCACGCCACGCGCCCGCAGGTAAAACAACGCATCCTCATCAATCGCGCCTGTGGTGGAGCCGTGCGAACAGGCCACATCATCGGCATAGATCTCAAGCTCGGGCTTGGCGAGGAACTGGCTGTCACCATCCAGCAAAAGCGACTGCGACTTCTGGTAGCCATCGGTCTTCTGAGCATCGGCTTTCACAAGGATCTTGCCCTGAAACACGCCTGTCGCCCCGTTGCGCAGCACTTTCTTGAAAACCTGACGGCTCTCGCAATTGACGGCATCGTGGGTGATGAAAACTGTGTCATCATGCACAAAATCACCATCGCCAAGCGCCGCACCCGCCACATGGGCAACCGCGTCATCACCTGTAAACTCGATGATGCACTCGTTGCGCGTCAGGCGGCCATTGACCGTGAGTGTGAAGCTTTTGAAGACGCTTTCACGCCCCAGCTCGACAAACATATGCGTCACCGCGCGGCGCTCATGGTCGCGCCCTTGGGCGCGCACATGGTGCAGCTCGGCACCATCGGCGACACGCGCTTCAAGGCATTTGTTAAACCGCGCTGCCGCCGGACCATTCTCCAGAATGGTCAGCGATGCACCCGCTTCAACCTGAACAACATGATGCAGGACCGCATCTGATGTGGTGCTCTCGTGGCGATAGATCAGGCTCACAGGCTTGCTTGGCGTTTTCGTCACACGAATAAGCACACCATCACTGGCCAGCGCCGTGTTCAGGGCCGCAAGCGGGCGCTCAACAGGCGTTTGGCCACGGGTTTCCAGCGTGCCGTAAAGCGCGCTCGCCCACGAAATATCGGCCATATCCGCCAGACGGGCGATCTCGATCCCCTCAAGCGCCAGCGCATCAGAGGCGTCAGCGTCAAATACACCGTCCACAAAGACGATCTTGAGGCGGTCAAAGCCGTCAAACACGGGCGTTTCATCGTGCACAAACACAGCCGCTTCAGGCGCGTCGGCCTGCGTGAGCGTGTCGGGGCGCGTATACTTCCAGTATTCGTCGCGCCGCGAGGGCAAGCCCATGCTGCGCACCCGTGCCAGCGCGTCTTCACGCGCCGCACGGCTCCAGCCAGCGGCCTCTGGCAACACAGCTGCATCAAGCCGCGTGGCTGCGGCCTCCTGCTTTGATTTCAAAATTGCATTCATCACGCCACCTCGGCCAGAATGTCTGCATAGCCGTTGTTTTCGACTTCAAGCGCCAGCTCGGGACCGCCTGTTTTTACAATACGGCCATCGGCCATGATGTGCACAACATCGGGTTTGATGTGGTCCAGCAAGCGCTGGTAGTGGGTGATCACAAGAAAGCCACGGCCTTCGGTGCGCAGCGCGTTCACGCCATCGGCAACAAGCTTCATCGCGTCAACGTCAAGGCCCGAGTCTGTCTCGTCAAGCACACACATGCGTGGCTCAAGCATCGCCATCTGCAAGATTTCGTTGCGCTTTTTCTCACCGCCCGAGAAGCCCACATTAACAGGGCGCTTGAGCATATCCGCATCAATCTTGAGCTCTTTGGCCTTGGCGCGGATCACTTTGAGGAACTCGGTAGAGCTCATCTCGTCTTCGCCGCGCGCCTTGCGCTGAGCGTTCACAGCGGTGCGCAAGAAGGTCATGTTGCCCACACCGGGGATTTCGACAGGATATTGGAAAGCAAGGAACAGGCCCAAGGCTGCGCGCTCTTCTGGGTCGAGATCCAGCAGATCGTCGCCATCAAGCGTGGCGCTGCCACCTGTCACCTCATAGCCCTCTTTGCCCGAAAGCACATAAGACAGCGTTGATTTGCCAGAGCCGTTCGGCCCCATGATCGCGTGCACTTTGCCCGCCTCAACCGACAGGTTCACACCCTTGAGGATCTGCTTGTCTTCTTCTTCAAGTTTAACCCGCAGGTCTTTGATTTCCAACATGTTCGCGCCTTTCTTTATGTTCTTACGCTCCAGCCCTGAGATGGGATGGAAAATTTTGAATTAATCGGTCTTTTGCCGCAGCCAGCCCGCTCGCATAGGGAAGCTCTCCCGTTGCGAGCTTGGGCAAAGCCGCCGCAATATTCTCATGTGCCAAGGGCAGCGGCAAAACGCGGCCAACCCCGGCGGCATAGTCGTAGTATTTCAGCCGTGCGTGGGCCATCGGGTCGAGCCACGTATTGGGGATGCCGTAGCTGTCCGCCACAATCAGCCCGTGCAAACTGGACGAAATCACATGCGCACAAGCCCCGATGGCGCGGCAGACCTCTTCGGCACTGCCTTGCACATCGATGTATGTCACACGCGGCTCGTCTTTGAGCAGCGCCGCAATGCGCGCATCCCCAAGCTGGCTGTGATGCAGCACCAGCCCGATCTGGTCGTGGCGGTCAGGCCGTGGCCCTAGCGCCTCGGCGGTCAAAAGCCCGGGGTCGCCGTAGCTCTCGGTCTTGACACCCAAAAGCGAGGCCGTGATCGGCCCGCGCAGCATATGGATGTCCATATACGCGACAAAGTCGGTCTTGAGCGCGGTCATCATCCCCGTGCCCCAGATCGCCGGGCGGTGTGCAGGGCGGCCCTCCTTGCCCCACGCGCGCTTGGCAAACTGCAAAACAGAGCCAACAGAGAAGATCTCGGCCTTGCGCGGCGGCGCATGTACCACCTCACGGCCCGAGGCAAAGCCCGTGACAACACGGCTCAGCTCGTCGCCAAAGTTCGGCTTGGCATCCCACCAGTAGAGTTTGAGTGGCGCATCAGCCATGCTCAATAGCCCCCGCTGCGCTTGTTGATCTTGGGGGCGATCTGCTCGTCATACAGCGCCATCAGCTTGTCCGCGCCAAGCACGACCACAGCCGCGATCACGCCACCAATCAGCCAGACAGGCACATCAGCCCAGTCCAGCACCGCACCGATCACGACACCCGCCACAACAGGCACCAGCACGCGTTTGTTTTTTTCGATAAAATCCATAACTCTAGACCCCAAAATTCATATCAAAACGCCAAAGACCCCGCCCAAACGGGCGAGGCGCAGCCACGAAAGCGTGGTCTGTCAGGTTTAGAGGCTGTTTTGCAGCACGCTGGCAATCGTGCGCAAGCTGCTGTCCAGCCCAGATCCGGGGCTGAGCTGTTGTGCCGCGTACTCTGGTGAAAACATCGTTTCCCATAGTGCAGGCGCCTGCCCCGCCACGTCGCCCTCGCCCAGAAGCATCAGCGCGAAGCCCGCGAGCATGGCCAGCTTGGCCACACCGCCGCGAAAGCCCAGAAAGGTTGCCGCCGAAACCAGCGCCACAATCCCGATCGCCAGCTCGCCCGCGTGGCGCATGATCAGCATGGTCATATCCGCGCTGCTCATGAACTGCCCCAACACGTGAAAGCCCGCCAAACGCCCCGCCAGCATCGCAGCCGCGCCCAAAAGAAACGCCATGGCCCACTTTGGCAGCGCCAAAATCAGGGTTCCGTTGTCCTTGGATTTGGTTGCGCGTTTGATCTGGCTGGCCGAAATGCGCGTTTCGTGCACCTCGCCCTCGCCGGCGATCAGTTGGCGCGGTGCGCCCTCCACCATCGCGATCCGCTTGATGCGCGCATCGAATGCGTCGAGATTTCTGTTCAACATCTGACCACCTCATATCTGTGCTTGCCACAAAGGTTAACAAGCCAGTCGGGCACAATTGCGGCAAGACCCGCGCATTTTTGCGCAGAGCCTCACCCGCTTGGGCCTGAGATATGGGGCAGCAAAGATGCATTAGCCCACAGAGCCTTCCAGCGAAATCGCCACAAGCTGCTGTGCTTCCATGGCAAACTCCATCGGCAGCGCTTGCAGCACTTCCTTGGCAAAGCCGTTGACGATCAGCGCAACCGCCTCTTCCTCGCCAATCCCGCGCTGGCGGCAGTAGAACATTTGTTCATCATCCACCTTGGAGGTTGTCGCCTCATGTTCCACACGGCTCGAGTTGTTCTTCACCTCGATATACGGCACGGTATGCGCCCCGCATTTGTCGCCGATCAGCAGGCTGTCGCACTGTGTGTAGTTGCGCGAGTTCTTCGCCTTGGGGTGCATGCTCACAAGGCCACGGTAGGTGTTTTGCGCCACACCCGCGCTGATGCCTTTGGACACGATCCGCGACTTGGTGTTCTTCCCAAGATGGATCATCTTTGTGCCCGTGTCGGCCTGCTGGTGGTTGTTGGTGATGGCGATAGAGTAGAACTCACCTTGTGAATCATCTCCGCGCAGGATGCAGCTCGGGTACTTCCAAGTCACAGCCGAGCCTGTCTCCACCTGCGTCCACATCACTTTTGAGCGCGCCCCGCGGCAATCGGCCCGCTTGGTCACAAAGTTGTAGATACCGCCCTTGCCGTTTTCATCGCCCGGATACCAGTTTTGCACGGTGGAATATTTAACTTCCGCATCTTCCTCGATGATGATCTCGACAACCGCCGCGTGCAGCTGGGCCACATCGCGTTGCGGGGCCGTACAGCCCTCAAGATAGCTCACATAACTGCCCTTATCGGCAATGATCAGCGTACGCTCAAACTGGCCCGTGTTTTCGGCATTGATACGGAAGTAAGTGCTCAGCTCCATGGGGCAGCGCACACCGGGGGGCACATAGACAAACGAGCCGTCCGAGAAGACCGCCGAGTTCAGCGTCGCGTAGTAGTTGTCTGTCACAGGCACAACCGAGCCGAGGTATTTCTTCACAAGCTCTGGATGGTCGCGAATGGCTTCGGAGATCGAGCAGAAGATAACGCCCGCCTCCATCAGCTCTTTCTGGAAGGTCGTGCCGACCGAAACACTGTCAAACACCGCGTCCACAGCCACTTTGCGCGGCGCATCCGTCAGCTCTTCAGCCCCTTCAACACCCGCAAGGATCAGCTGTTCCTTGAGCGGAATACCGAGCTTCTCATAGGTGGCCAGAAGCTTGGGGTCGACCTCGTCCAGAGACTTGGGCTTTACTTCCATGCTCTTTGGGCGCGCATAGTAATACTGGTCCTGAAAGTCGATCTCGGGGTAATCCACCATCGCCCAGTCAGGCTCTTTCTGCTCTTTCCAGCGCGCATAGGCGTCAAGGCGCCAGTCGGTCATCCACTGGGGCTCTTCGTTCTTCTCGGAAATGAGCCGCACAATGTCTTCATCCAGACCAAGAGGGGCATATTCCATCTCGATCTCGGTTTCCCAACCGTATTTGTACTTTTCGCCAAGCGAGCGCACAGCCTCGACTGTTTCTTCCTCAACACCGTCTTTGACAATCACGTCACTCATGGCTCAATCCTTTTCATCCTGTTCGCGTCACGCGGCCCTCAGGCCGCTTTGTTCTGTTGTTTTCTGGCCTGCGCAGCCCATGCATCGGCAAAGCGCAAGACATCGTCCCGTTTCGTTTCAAGCCCGAGGCTGATGCGGATCCCGCATCCGGCCTGAGCCTCAGAATAGCCCATCGCGCGCAGCACGGGGCTTGTCTTCACCTTGCCACTGGAGCAGGCCGAGCCCGCCGAAATCGCAAATTTTGCAAGATCCATCTGCATCACCTGCGTCTCGCCCTTCCAGCCCTCGCTGAGCAGACAAGTGGTGTTCGGCAACCGCCGCGCGCCTTTCCCGACCAAAATAGGTGGTTTATCGCCACCCACAAGGGCCGCTTCCAGCAAATCGCGTGTTTCTTCAACCTCTTCCCAGCGGCCCGACGCCACATCCGCCACAGCCGCCTCGGCAGCCGCGGCAAAGCCCGCAATCCCGATCAGGTTTTCGGTGCCCGCGCGGCGGCCCATCTCCTGGCCTCCGCCTTTCAACACGGGGTCAAGGTCGATCCCGCGGCGCATCACCAACGCGCCGATGCCCTTGGGGCCACCCAGCTTATGCGCCGAGACAATCGCCATCAAAGGCCCCGAGGAGAGGAAGTTCACCGCAACCTTGCCAAACGCCTGCGTGAAATCACTCATCCACAGCCCCTCGGGCAAATCTTGCATCACGCCCGTTTCCGAGTTGGCCAGCTGCAAGGTGGCAAAGCCTGCATCCGTCACCGTCACACGGCCCGCGCCATCTGTGGCCAAGCCCGGCTCACACCAAGCCGCAACCGCGTCATGCTCCACACCGGAGCAGACAATGCCGCGCCCTGCGAGCGCCATGGCTGCGGCTTCGGTCGCCGATCCGGTAAAGACAATTTCGGCCCCCGAAACGCCACCCGTGGCCCCGAGCGCGTCACCCAGCCGTGCGCGGCAGCTTTCAAGGAAGGCCTTGGCGCGCCGCCCCTCTGCATGCACAGAAGACGGGTTACCAACAATATCTTCTGCCTCGGCCATAGCCGCCCGCGCCTCGGGGCGCAGCGGCGTGGTCGCGTTATGATCCAGATAGACCCGGCTCACGCGTCATCCACCACAGCAAACAGTGACGGCACAGCCGGACAGGGCGCAAGCTCGTTCTTGATCACATCCGACAGGCGCGCTGCGTGCAAATAGACATAGACATGCGCCGAGAGACCCTCCCACAAACGGTTGGTCACCGATTGCGCACGGCTGCCAGAGGCCGCGCCGCTGGCGCCCGCGCCCTTTTGCAAGGCATCAACCGTTTCATCAACGGCTGCGAGCACATCAACCACACGAATATCGACAGGCTGGCGCGCCAGCTTATAACCGCCGCCGGGGCCACGCACCGAGGCCACAAGCTCCGCGCGGCGCAGCTTGACGAAAAGCTGCTCGAGATAGGGCAAGGAAATATCCTGCCGCTTTGAAATGTCACCGAGGGTCACCAAAGCGCCATCGCCCTGCAGCGCGATATCGGCCAATGCGACCATGGCATATCTGCCCTTTGTGCTGAGCTTCACAATGACACCTCTACAACCTTTGTTTCCAAGCGACTTGTTGACCTTGGCCCCGTCACAGACTATCTCGCTATGAACGCTGGGCTTACAGCCTAGATTTAGAATAGTTCTAATATGCTCGACGGATTTCGTCAAGATTAGCCGCGCGCATTTTCAAGGAAGAGAAGTCACTATATGCCCGAGGTAATCTTTCCTGGCCCAGAGGGCCGACTTGAAGGCCGCTACCACCCCCAGCCAGAGCGCGATGCTCCCATCGCCATCGTGTTGCACCCCCACCCGCAGTTTGGCGGCACAATGAACAACAAGGTTGTCTACAACCTGCATTATGCCTTCTACAACATGGGCTTCACCGTGCTGCGCTTTAACTTCCGTGGCGTGGGCCGCTCACAAGGCGAGTATGACCAAGGCGTGGGTGAATTGTCCGATGCGGCCTCGGCCCTCGACTATCTCCAGTCCATGAACAACAACTCCAAACATTGCTGGGTTGCAGGTTTCTCCTTTGGCGCGTGGATCGGGATGCAGCTTTTGATGCGTCGCCCCGAGATCACCGGGTTTATCTCGGTCAGCCCGCCCGCCAACATGTATGATTTTTCGTTCCTTGCGCCCTGCCCGGCCTCGGGCCTTGTGATCAACGGCACCTCCGACCGTGTTGCCCCGCCTGCAGACACGCGCACCCTTGTGGGCAAACTGCATGAGCAAAAAGGCATCACCGTAACCCATGAAGAAGTTGATGGCGCGGGCCACTTCTTTGAAAACGATCACATGGACACGATGGTCGACAGCGTTCAAGGCTATGTGAAGCGCCGCCTGACGGAGAACTCACGCTGATGAGCACGCTCAACGACATCGCAGCCCAGCTGGCTGATGACACTGTCAAAATCATGGAAAAGTCAGGCGATGACCGCCTGCACTTTGAAGTGGCCGATGTTTTGGGCGCAGCCTCGCAAACGCTGGAAGAAGCCTACCTCACAGAGGTGCGCGTGCGCATGGCTGGCAAAGCCGCGCGCGCCTTCCTGCGCGGCAAGGTTGCCGAGCTGGCAAAAGCCGCTGAAGCCAAGTCCAAAGAGACATGAGCACAGAGCGGCTTGATGCGCAGATGGCCTTCCTCATGGAGGCCGACAAGCTCAAGCAAATTCTGCGCGCCACCAAAATTGCAGATGGCGCGCGCTACGAAAACTCGGGCGAACACTCATGGCATATCGCGCTCTTTGCGCTTGTCCTCGGGGCCGACGCGCCCGCAGAGGTGCACATCGACCGTGTGATCCGTATGTTGCTCCTGCATGATCTCGTTGAGATCGACGCAGGCGATGCGCCTATTTTTGGCGATCATGACGCCGCCGAAATGGCCGCCAAGGAAGACGCCGCCGCAACACGCATCTTTGGCCTTTTGCCGCCGGATCAGGCGCAAGAGTTCCGCGCGATCTGGGACGAATTTGAAGCCGCCGAAACAGCCGATGCGCGCTTTGCCAAATCGCTTGACCGCTTTCAGCCCCCCAACCAGAACCTCGCGTCAGATGGCGGCTCATGGGCGGAATATGACACGCGCTATGACCTGTTCGAGGCGCGCGTTGGGACCAAGATCAAACGGGGCGCGCCCTGGCTCTGGGACTGGTTGCAGCCCCGCGCCTCTGCATGGTTTGAGGCGCGCGGGAAGAGATAGAGAGATCGTATTGCACTGCGTGCAATACGATCCGTTGGGGGACTAGTCCCCCCGAGTCATAAGCCTGATGGCTTATGACCCTTCCCCCCTAGGATATTTTCAGCAAAAAGAAAGATCAAACCCCGGGTGTTTGCGGGGCCGCGGTTTGGGGCAAGAGGCCCGTCTGGCGCGGGTCGGGCGCGATTTCGATGGCGCGCTTATAGGGCGTGAAGCCTGAGCGGATGTAAAAGGCCAGCGCTTTGGGGTGATCCAGCGTGCAGGTGTGCACAAAGACGCGGTCAATTGGCTGCGCCCAAGCGCGGCGGATCGCTTCGTTCATCAGCCAACGGCCCGCGCCGCCCCCGACATGGGCCGCTGTCAGGCCGAAATAGGCCAGCTCACACTCTCCTTCGGTGCGAAAATCAAGCTCCAGAAGCCCTGCGTCTTCCCCCCCTGCCTTGGCGACATAAAGCTCAACGCTCGCATCATTCAGAATCGCGCCTAGCTCTGCATCGCTCTGTGTGAGCCGACCAAACCAGAGATAGTCCTGACCGACAGCGCGAAACAGCGCGCGGTAGCGGGCAAGATCAGGCGATGTCACGCGCTCAAGCACCAGCCCCGTTTCGGGGGCCGGGCGCAGCGCGGGGCGCGCGCGCATCTCCAGATAGGTCACGACAGAGGCCGTGTGCCCCGCTGGCACTGCGTGATAGCCGTCTTCAAGCATTGGTCTTCGCCGCCTTTCGGGCCTTTTTCTCATCGGCCACCTTTTGCGCCAGATCGCGGGCAATGGCAAAAGCGCCTTTGATCTTGTCGCCATCTGTCTTCCAGTCACGGCGCACCACGATCTTGTTGTCTTTGACCTTGGCCAGCCCCTTCTGGTCGCGGATGAACTCCACAAGCCCCGCAGGCGAGGCGAATTTGTCGTTGTGGAACTGGATCGTTGCCCCCCTCGGGCCGCCATCGAGCTTGGCGATACCGGCCTTTTTGCACATCGCTTTGATGCGCATGACCAAGAGCAGCGTGTTCACTTCACGCGGCAGGCTGCCAAAGCGGTCAATCAGCTCGGCGGCAAAGCCCTCAAGCTCCACCTTGCCCTCCAGGCCACTCAGGCGGCGGTACAACCCAAGGCGCACATCAAGGTCAGGCACGTAGACTTCAGGAATAAGCACAGGCACCCCGAGGTTGATCTGCGGTGACCAGTCGCCCGCCTCCACAATCCCTTCGGATTCGCCCGCGCGGATCTTGGCAATCGCCTCTTCCAGCATAGACTGGTAAAGCTCATAGCCCACATCGCGCATCTGGCCAGACTGCTCTTCCCCCAAGAGGTTGCCCGCGCCGCGAATGTCCAGATCCTGACTGGCCAAAGTGAAGCCCGCCCCCAGCGTATCAAGGCTGCCCAACACGCGCAGGCGCTTTTCGGCTGTGGCCGTCAAAGGCTTGCGCGGCTTGGTAGTAAGATAGGCATAGGCCCGCGTCTTGGAGCGGCCCACGCGCCCTCTGATCTGGTAGAGCTGCGCAAGGCCGAACATATCGGCGCGGTGAATAACCATCGTGTTGGCCGTCGGGATATCAAGCCCGCTCTCCACAATGGTTGTGGCCAGAAGCACATCGTATTTACCGTCATAAAAGGCGTTCATACGGTCATCAAGCTCGCCAGCCGCCATCTGGCCATGCGCCACCACATAAGACACTTCAGGCACATGGGTTTTGAGGAAATCCTCGATCTCGCCCAGATCGGTGATGCGCGGCACCACATAAAACGACTGCCCCCCGCGGTAATGCTCACGCAGCAAAGCCTCGCGGATCGTCACCCCGTCAAATTCGCTCACATAGGTGCGAATGGCCAGACGGTCGACAGGCGGCGTGCCGATGATCGACAGATCGCGCACGCCCGACAGGCTAAGCTGCAAGGTCCGCGGAATCGGCGTGGCCGTGAGCGTCAGCACATGCACATCAGAGCGCAGCTCTTTCAGACGCTCTTTGTGGCCCACGCCAAAGTGCTGCTCTTCATCAATGATCAAAAGCCCCAAGTCGCGAAAGCGCGTGCCCTTGGCCAAAAGCGCATGGGTGCCGATCACGATATCAACGGTGCCGTCTTTCATACCCTCCCGCGTGAGGTTTGCATCTTTGGTGCTGACAAAGCGGCTGAGCGGACGCACCTGCAACGGAAAGCCGCGAAAGCGCTCGGAAAAGCTTTTGTAATGTTGGCGCGCCAGAAGCGTTGTGGGCGCGATCACCGCCACCTGAGCGCCCTGCATCGCCGCAATAAAGGCCGCGCGCATGGCAACTTCGGTTTTGCCAAAGCCCACATCACCACAGACAAGCCTGTCCATCGGCTGGCCAGAGCCAAGGTCTGTCAGCACATCCTCGATAGCGCCAAGCTGGTCATCGGTTTCCTGATACGGGAACCGCGCTGCAAACTCTTCCCAGGCGTGGGGCATCGGCTCCATGATGGGCGCACGGCGCAATGCGCGCTCTGCGGCCACGCGGATGAGCTTGTCGGCCATCTCGCGGATACGCTCTTTGAGGCGCGCTTTCTTTGACTGCCAGGCACCGCCCCCGAGGCGGTCAAGCAAGCCCTCTTCATGGCCATAGCGGCTGAGCAGCTCGATGTTTTCAACAGGCAGGTAGAGCGTTGTCTTTTCGGCATATTCCAGCTTGAGGCACTCGTGAGCCGCGCCCAAAGCTGTGACCACTTCAAGCCCGTGATAGCGGCCCACACCGTGATCAACGTGGACAATAAGATCCCCCTCAGAGAGGCTCTGTGCCTCGGTGAGGAAGTTATCGGCCCGCCGCTTGCGCCGTGGCGCGCGGATAAGCCTGTCGCCCAGAATGTCCTGCTCGGCAATGACCGTGAGGTCAGGCGCTTCAAAGCCCTCTTCCAGCGGCCAGACAGCAAGGTGCAGCCCGCGCTTGCCAATGCGGGTGGCGTCTTTCACGGTCACAGCGCCTGCAAGGCCCTCATCCTCAAGCAGGCCTTCAATCCGCTCGCGCGCGCCCTCGGAATAGGAGGCCAGAAGCACGGGCTTATCCGCCATCTTGGCGGTGATGTGGTCTTTCAACACACCAAAGAGATTGGTGCTGCCTGCTTGGCGCTCGGGCGCAAAGTTCCGCCCGATCCGCCCGCCTGCATCAATCACCCCCGCGCCCGTGGGCTGGGGCAGCGTGAGAAGCTTGAGCGCCCGAAACGCGCCTGTCGCCTGCTCCCATGCAGCCTCGGTGAGGTAGAGCTGTTCGGCTGGCACGGGTTTATAGACCGTGTCCATCCGCCCGCGCGCGGCCAAGGCCAGTTTGCGGGTCTCGTATTGGTCGGCAATGCTCTCCCAGCGGGCTTCGCGCTTGGCTGTCAGCCCCTCATCAAGGCTTACGCTGGCTTTGGCTGGCAGATAGTCAAACAGCGTTTCAAGCCGCGCGTGGAAAAACGGCAGCCAATGCTCCATACCCGCGTGCTTGCGCCCCGCCGAGACCGCCTCATACAGCGGATCATCCGTGCCGGCCGCGCCAAACTCGATGCGGTAGTTCTGGCGAAAGCGCAAGATCGCGGCATCATCCAGCAGCACCTCGGAAACTGGCGCCAGCTCCACGGCATTCAGTGTCTCGATCGTGCGCTGCGTGGCGGCATCAAAGCGGCGCACCCCGTCGAGCACATCGCCAAAGAAATCAAGCCGCACAGGCCCGCCATCGCCCGGAGGGAAGATATCAATGATCCCCCCGCGAATGGCGTAGTCTCCGGGCTCTGTCACCGTGGGGCTTTGCGAAAAGCCCATGCGCACCAGAAAGTTGCGCAAGGCCTCCTCGTTGACACGCTCGCCAACCTTGGCCTTGAAGGCCGCTTCGCGCAGCACATCGCGCGCCGGCACATACTGCATCGCCGCACTCAGCGTGGTGAGCAGCACAAAAGGCTTGGGCATCGCATGTACAAGGCTTGCCAGCGTGGCCATCCGTGCCGCCGAAATATCAGGGTTGGGCGAGACACGGTCAAACGGCAGACAATCCCAGCTCGGGAACGCAAAGACAGGCATTGAGGGCGCAAAAAAGCCCATCGCCGCGCGCATCGCCTCAAGGCGCTTGTCATCGCGCGCAATATGCAGCACCGCCCCTGCCTTTTCGGCCTCTGCCAGCAAGAGCTTTGCATCAAAGCCTTCAGGCGCACCGCTGACGGTGATGTGGTCGTGCAATTCTTTGGTCATCAATTATCCAAGCGCGCCGTAGGTGAGGTTTTGGTACATGCCCCAAAGAGCGGTCACAAAAATAGAAAGCATCCCGATCACCTGCGTGATCATCCGCTGGCGGCCCAAAAGCTGGTAGAGCCGCGCACCCGTCGCGTCTTCCTCGCGAATAAGCCGCGCCGTGGAGAGCGCAGAGGCCCCCACAAGCGACATGGGAAAGCCCAGCAAAAACACCGCTTGGGCAAACTCGAACCGATACACAAAGCCGAGCAGACCCAAGAGGGTCAGGAAAAAACACCCGAACCCCAAGAGCCAAAGCCCCGAGACATTGGCGATGTTGAGCAAACGGTTTGTGTTGATGCGCACAATGTCGTGCAGGTCGGTGTCATATTGGTCGCTCTGGCGCTGGGCGCGCAAGATCATGTCCCAAGGCACGCCCAAAACCCAATGCGAGGCGGTTGACCACATCACAGCCAGCGCAATCCAGAACCACAGGTTTGAAAACGAGCGCATATCAATCAGCTCGAAAACAGTTGAATACCAGTCCAAGGCCCGTGCCCCTCACATTGTTTGGCCATCTCATAGCGCGCAGCGAAAGCAATTCCTACCCTTGAGGTGGCGCAATTTCCGTGACAGTTTCGCCCAAACCTGATTTTCGGAGACAAACATGCGCGCGATCCAAGCTCCCTTCCCCGCCACGCGGCTGCGCCGCACCCGCCAGACAGAGGGCCTGCGCGCACTCGTGGCCGAGAACACGCTCACCCCAAGTGACCTGATATGGCCTGTGTTTGTGCGCGAAGGCGACGGCGTAGAAGAGCCCATCGCCTCCATGCCGGGTGTGCTGCGCCGCTCGGTTGACAAAGTGGTTGAGGCCGCGCGCGAGGCCCACGCGCTGGGCATCCCCGCCATCTGCCTCTTTCCCTACACCGATGCCGCCAACCGCACCGCCGATTGCGCCGAAGCCTGGAACCCCGACAACCTGAGCAACCGCGCCACCCGCGCCATCAAAGCCGCAGTGCCCGAGATCGCCATTATGACAGATGTCGCCCTTGATCCCTATTCCGACACAGGCCACGACGGCTTCGTTGTCGATGGCAAGATCCTCAATGACGAAACCGTCGAGGCGCTGGTCAAACAAGCCCTCTCACAGGCTGACGCCGGCGTCGATATCATCGGCCCCAGCGACATGATGGATGGGCGCATCGGCGCGCTGCGCGCAGCCCTCGAAGCGGCTGGCCACAAAGACGTGCTGCTGCTCTCTTATGCGGCCAAATACGCCTCCGCCTTCTATGGCCCCTTCCGCGATGCGGTCGGCGCATCCGATGCGCTCAAAGGTGACAAGAAGACCTACCAGATGAACCCCGCCAATTCCGATGAGGCGCTGCGCTGTGTGGAGCGCGATTTGCGCGAAGGGGCCGATATGGTCATGGTCAAGCCGGGCATGCCCTATCTCGACATCTGCCGCCGCGTCAAAGACACCTATGGGGCACCCACATATGCCTACCAGGTCTCGGGCGAATACGCGATGATCATGGCAGCGGCTCAAAACGGCTGGATTGATGGTGACAAAGCCATGATGGAAAGCCTGATGTGCTTCAAACGCGCAGGCTGCGATGGCATTCTGACCTATTTCGCCCCCAAAGTGGCCCGCGCACTGGGCTAAACCGCAGGCCCGCAGTGCGCCAATCTCTCAGAAAACACCCCGAAACCGCGCCACTGCGGGCAAAAACACGCCCAAACTGCGCCTTTGGGGTGACACAGGCCCGTAAAGCGCGTATCTTTGTGCGTAAGTTGGGTAAACCAACACTTCATTCAGGCAATACGGCAGTGACATCATGAACACTCTTTCTCGCAGAACATTTGCGCTGGGCGCTCTCGCAGGCGCAGGCGTCCTTTCCGGATGCGGCAACGGCATCGGCTCAAACGGCGCCAGCGCCATTGACGCCCGCGTCGACCAGACACTCAACTTCCTTTACTCCCAATACCCCGCCACGCGCGGCCTTGCCGATAAATCCCTCGGGATGCTGGTGATGCCACTGATCACAGAAGCCGGCTTTGGCCTCGGCGGCGGCTACGGGCGCGGCGCTTTGCGCGTCAATGATGTGACGGTTGATTACTACTCCGCCACCAAAGGCAGCTTCGGCCTTCAGATCGGCGCTCAGCAATACGCACACGTGCTCTTCTTCATGACAGAAGACTCGTTGATGAATTACCGCCGCTCCAATGGCTGGGCCGCGGGGGCCGACGTCGAATATGTCTTCAAAGACCGCGGCGAAAACATCCGCGCCGAAACAACCACAGCCACAGCTCCGGTGCTGGCCGTGATCTTCGGCCAAGCGGGTCTTCATGTCGGCGCAACGCTCGAAGGCGTCAAATATTCGCGCATCATTCCCTAAGCGCATCCCAACGTGGGCCGCGGGGCTCTCCCTCCCGCAAGCGCCCTGAAGACTCCCTCCCCAGATCATCGGGGAGGGTTTTTTAGTGTCTGACGCCCCACCGCCCTCAAGCCCGCGCCCGCGCAGCCCCCCAAAGATGGCTCTTTCTTTTTGCTTTAAGTATCCGGACACAGTGCGTGCCAAACGGCGCAGCGCCTGCCTGATGCACTGTCTCCGGGGCGGCAGGCAGCTTCAGCTGGCGGCCGCCCCGGAGGGCGATTTGGCGCAGCCAAAGCGCAAGCCCTCATAGCACCGCAGAGTGGAGCGCACGGTGCGTTTCCTTAATTCGGGGTTAACAAGGCCCGCGTCGGGGCGGTGCACGCCCGGTGCACGCCCTGTGCACGGGTTTCACCCCCTCCAGATCTGGCGCAAAAACCCCGTTAACCCGACCGTGCGCAGGGGTAACACTTGGGGGCGGTTGCACCTTGCAAAAAAAGGCCCGAAACCAGCCGCCAAAAGCCATTTAAAATCACATATTTTTCAATAGCTTAACCCCATATCTTGCAGGCAAGCCAAATGAGCAGCCCTGCCCCCATTGCACCCCATATCATGGCTCTGATATACAAGGCCCAACAACATATAGATCCACAGGACAGGCGAGATAATCACGTGAGCGAAACGCCCGAAACACCTGATAACAAAGACGAAAACGTGCCAGCACGCTACGTCTATGACGGCCCTCAAATCTCGATCATCGACGAGATGAAAACCTCCTATCTCGATTACGCCATGAGCGTGATCGTGAGCCGGGCGATTCCCGACCTGCGCGACGGCCTCAAGCCTGTGCACCGCCGGATCCTCTATGCGATGTATGAGGCAGGCAACACACACGACAAGCCCTACCGCAAATCCGCGCGCGCCGTTGGCGATGTGATGGGTAAATACCACCCCCACGGGGATTCCGCGATCTATGACGCCCTTGTGCGTATGGCGCAGGATTTCTCCATGTCTCTGCCGCTTCTGGATGGTCAGGGCAACTTCGGCTCCATGGATGGCGACAACGCCGCCGCCATGCGTTACACCGAGGTGCGCATGGACAAGCCCGCCGCCTTCGCGCTGGCCGACATCGACAAAGACACCGTTGATTTTCAAGACAATTATGACGGCAAAGACCGCGAACCCACGGTTCTGCCCTCGCGGTTTCCAAACATGCTCGTCAATGGCGCAGGCGGTATTGCGGTTGGTATGGCCACCAATATTCCGCCCCACAACCTTGGCGAAGTGATTGATGCCTGCCTCGCGATGATCGAAGAACCCGATCTGACATCAGAGCAGCTGATCGACTATGTGCCCGGCCCCGACTTCCCCACAGGCGGCATCATGCTGGGCCGCTCAGGCGCGCGCAAAGCCTATCTTGAAGGCCGTGGCAGCGTGGTCATCCGCGCCAAAACGCGGGTGGAAGAAATTCGTAAGGATCGCTTTGCTATCATCATCGACGAGATTCCCTATCAGGTTAACAAAGCCACGATGATCGAGCGGATCGCCGAGGCCGCCCGCGACAAGAAAATCGAAGGCATCAGCCACGTTCAGGACGAATCCGACCGCAACGGCGTACGCGTCGTTATCGAATTGAAAAGAGATGCGACGGCAGAAGTGGTGCTCAACCAGCTCTTCCGCTTCACGCCGATGCAAACCTATTTCGGCTGCAACATGCTGGCGCTCAACGGCGGCCGCCCCGAGCAGCTCACGCTTCGCAATTTTCTCAAGTATTTCATTGAGTTCCGCGAAGATGTTGTCGCGCGCCGCACAGCTTACGAGCTGCGCAAAGCGCGTGAGCGCAGCCACATCCTATGTGGTCTGGCGGTGGCTGTGTCCAACGTGGATGAAGTCGTTGCCACCATTCGCGCCTCCGCTGACGCGGCTGAAGCGCGCCGCAAGCTCATGGAGCGTCGCTGGCCCGCTGGCGAGATCGTTGGCTATCTCAAGCTGATCGACGACCCGCTCCATCCCGTCAACGACGACGGAACCTACAACCTGAGCGAAATTCAGGCCCGCGCCATCCTCGAGCTGCGCTTGCAGCGCCTCACCCAGCTGGGTGTCAAAGAGGTGACAGACGAGCTGGAAGAACTGGCTGGTAAGATCAAGGAATACCTTGAGATTCTCGGGTCGCGCGAGCGCATCATGGGGATTATTTCCGCCGAGCTCACCGAAGTGCGCGAGCTTTTCGCCGTGCCCCGCCGCACCGAGATCGTCGACTGGTCAGGTGACATGGACGATGAAGACCTGATCGAGCGCGAAGACATGGTCGTGACCGTGACATCGGCTGGGTACATCAAGCGCACACCTCTGGCCGACTTCCGCGCCCAAAAGCGCGGCGGAAAAGGCCTCTCGGGGATGCAAACCAAAGAAGAAGACGTTGTCACCAACCTCTTCGTGGCCAACACGCACACGCAGCTACTGTTCTTCACAACCGAAGGCATGGTCTACAAGCTCAAGACATGGCGCCTGCCCCAGGGCTCGCGCACGTCAAAGGGCAAAGCCATCGTCAACATTCTGCCCATTCCACCGGGCGTCTCTGTTGCCGCAATCCTGCCGATCGACCGCGAGGAAAAAGACTGGGCCGACCTGCAGATCATGTTCGCCACCTCGGCGGGCGATGTGCGCCAGAACCGCCTGTCTGACTTCACCAACGTGATGCGCAACGGCAAGATCGCCATGAAGCTGCCGGAAGACGGCACTGTACAGCTGGTCAACGCGCGCATCTGTTCTGATCAGGACGATGTGATGCTTGTCACCAACGGCGGCCGCGCCATTCGCTTCCCCACAACCGATGTCCGCGTCTTCAACTCACGCGCGTCAACGGGTGTGCGCGGTGTGCGCCTGCAACCCGGTCAAAGCGTTGTGTCCATGTCGGTGATCCGCCACTTTGAGGCCACATCCGACGAGCGCGCCGCCTATCTGAAAATGCGCCGCGCCATGGCAGGCCTCGCTGATGATGCCGAAGGCATCGAGGATGAAGGCGACGCCAACGCAAGCATCTCCCAAGAGCGCTACGCAGAGATGTCAGCTCAGGAAAACCTGATCCTGACCCTCACAACAGGCGGCGCTGGCAAGCTCAGCTCCAGCCACGACTACCCCGTGCGCGGGCGTGGTGGCATGGGCGTCACAGCCATGGACAAAGCCATGCGCGGTGGAGATATTGTGGCCTGCTTCCCTGTCGAAATGCAGGACCAGATCATGCTCGCCACCTCCAAGGGCCAGTCGATCCGCGTCCCCGTCGAAGGGATCTCGTTCCGCTCCCGCAGTGCAGGTGGCGTAAAAGTCTTTAACACAGGCAAAGGCGAAGAAGTTGTCTCCGTCGCCTGGATCGCCGATCAGGGCGAAGACGACGACACAGCAGAAGAGCCAACACCAGAGAGCTAAAGCCCTCAAAACACAGTTTAAATCAGGCGCTCGTTTGTTCGGGCGCCTTTTTTACTGGCTTTGCGCCAACTGTGCAAATACGCACAGGAGCCCGCTCACGCTGCCTCTATCTCTCGTGGCGCACAGTGCGTAAGCCTCTCTCATATTCAAAACACGAGAGAGACAATGACACAAACCACCAACTCCGCCCTTCTCATCGCCCGCGTCTTTATGGGCCTTCTGTTCGTCATGGCCGGCACAGGCAAGCTCGGCAATGTCGAAGGCTTCGCAGGTTTCATGGCCTCAGGCGGCATTCCCGCTTTCCTCGCATGGCCCGTTGTTCTGTTTGAAATTCTGGCGGGCCTCGCGCTGATCGCAGGCTTTATGACACGGCCCGTTGCGCTCGCATTGGCGGGCTTCTGCCTCGCCTCGGGCCTTCTCTACCACTTTGACCCGAGCGACCAAAACCAGATGACAAGCTTGCTGAAAAACATCGCCCTCGCAGGTGGCTATATGGCCCTTGCCGTCGCCGGTGCTGGCAAATTCTCACTGGATGGCCGCAAAGCCTAACGCAAAAGCGCCTTGCCGCAAGCACCCTTCTGCGGCAAGGCACACACTGCGCCTGATCTTTCTTTTTGCCCTAAATATCCTAGGGGGTCTGGGGGACTAGTCCCCCAGCTAAGCCCGAGGTCTGGGGGGCTCGCCCTCCCAGAGTGGCCGCGTCAGCCGAAACAGGCCTCAGCCAAATTTGCTGTCCAGATAGCTCAAGAGCGGCGCTTCGCCGGGCGCCTGCCCTGACGCCCGCTCAATCAGGTCACGCGGCTTATACAGCCCGCCGTGGACCTGCACCGCCTCGCGCAGCCAGCCCGTGGCCCCCGCCAGCTCACCCGCCGCAAGCTCGGTGTCAAGATTGGGCCGCGCCACACGCAGCGCCTCATACAGGCAGCCCGCATAGACATTGCCCAAAGCATAGGTTGGAAAATAGCCCCAAAGCCCGCAGGACCAATGCACATCCTGCAGCAGCCCGTTGGAGGGCCTGTCCACAGCATAGCCGAAATCGGCCTCAAAGCGGGTGTTCCACGCCTCTTCAAGGTCACGCGCCTCAAGCTTGCCCGCCAGCACATCGCGCTCAAGGTCAAAGCGCAGCATGATGTGCAGGTTATACTGCACCTCATCCGCCTCGGTGCGGATATAGCCTTTGTTCAGGCGGTTCACCGTGCGGAAAAACACCTCTTCATCGGCCACGCCGAAATCACCAAAGGCATCTTTCATCTGGCCAAACAGCCAGCCCGTAAAGGCACGGCTGCGCCCGAGCTGGTTTTCATAGATGCGGCTCTGGCTTTCGTGCACACCCAGAGACACCCCCGCTCCCAAAGGCGTCAGCAAATGCTCGGGCGCAATGTTCTGCTCATAGCAGGCGTGGCCCGTTTCGTGGATGGTCGAGTAGATGCAGTTGAACGGATCGTTCAGCGCTGTGCGCGTGGTGATGCGCACATCCTGACCCGAGCCTGAGGAAAACGGGTGCACCGCCTTATCAAGCCGTCCCTGACTCATATCATAGCCAAAGGTCTTGGCCAAAGCCCGCGCAAGGCGCATTTGCTTTTGCTCGTCAAAATCGTGGCTGAGTGGCGCTGGCTGCTCGGCTCCCATAACCTTATCGCGCAGCGCCACAAGCCGTGGCCGCATCGCATCAAAGGTCGCGGCCACATCGTCACCGCTGGTGTCAGGCTCATAATCATCAAGCAGTGCGTCATAAGCGTTGCCACCATTGGCGAGGGCTGTGGCCTCTTCACGCTTGAGTACAATCATCTCTTCAAGCGCTGGCAAAAACGCCGCCACATCTTCCTTGGCGCGCGCCTCTGACCAGATCCTTTGCGCTTGCGAGCTGAGCTTTGCCAGCGCTTCGGCCAGCTTTGCAGGCACACGCTGGCTGCGCTCATAAGAGCGCGCGATATGGCGCAGGTTCGCCGCCGCCACATCATCCAGCCCGCCGGCCTCAATCTTGCCAAGCCATGCGCCAATGCGCGGATCGGTGCGGCGCGCGTGCAGAACACCTTCCATCGCCGCAAATTCTTCGGCACGCTGGTCGGCTGCGCCATCCGGCATCATGGTTACCTGATCCCAGCCAAGCCGCCCTGCAACTTGCCCCAAGGCCTCGGTCTGGCGCTGGAACGCCATCAACTCAGTATATGCAGACATCATTTATCCTTCACGGATGGAAGAGGCGCGCGGGTACTGTGCAAAAAAGCGCGCGCGAATGATCAAGACCCAAAGCAGAGCCGCCGTGGCTTGGTGTGCAATTGCAATCTCCCAAGGGGCTGCGGTGACAACAGTGTAGATGCCCAGCACAATCTGGAAAAACAGCGCATAAGCTGCCCATGAAAACACCTGTTTCGTATGGCGGTTGGCTGACTTGCGCGCTTTGAAAAAGATCATCAGGGTGAACGCCAGCAGCAGATAGCCGGCCATGCGGTGAATAAACTGCACAAGGCCCGGGTTTTCAAAGAAGTTGCGCCAGATCGGCTCGATCATCAGCGGGTTGGGTGGCACAAACTGCCCGCCCATCAGCGGCCAATCCGTGTAGGAGCGCCCCGCATCGATCCCTGCGACAAGCGCACCCAGCAAGATCTGAAGGAATGCAAAGTGCATCCAGCCCGTGCCAAGCGAAAAGAGCTTCGCGTCCCGCGTGCGGCGCGCTTGCATAAGGTCCCGCTCGGGGCGCGACAACAACAGCGCATACCATGTGATGAACCCGATGATCACAAAAGCGAGGCCAAGGTGCGTGGCCAGCCTGTAGCTTGCCACATCGGTCATAGTGCCTGTGAGGCCCGATGACACCATCCACCAGCCAATCGCGCCCTGAAGCCCGCCAAGACCCCCCAGCAACAAGAGACGTGGCGTCCAGCCCGTGGGGATCTGGCGGCGCAGCGCAAACCACAAAAAGCCGATAGCCCAGACAAGCCCGACAACACGTCCAAGCTGGCGGTGGCCCCATTCCCACCAGTAAATCACTTTAAAGTCGTACAAATCCATCCATTTGTTCTGCAACTGGAACTCGGGGATCTGCTTGTATTTGTCAAACTCCGACGCCCAGTCAGCCGCGTTCAGCGGCGGGATAGCCCCCGTCAGAGGGCGCCACTCGGTGATCGACAGGCCCGAATCCGTGAGGCGCGTCAGCCCGCCCACCACGATCATGGCAAAGACCAAAAGACCCAGCACAATGATCCAGGCGCGTATGGCCAGCCGTGCGCCGCCCTGCCCCTTGTCAATCATGCCGCCCTTTGGCGCAGGGGGCGTGGCCCCTTTGTCGCCGCTCACATCCTCAAATATCGCGCGTTTCTCGGCCATGGCATCCTCTTGTCCTGTCGCTTGGGCACAAACTAGGGTGCACCCCAGCCCGCCGCAAGCGCCGTTACGCGTCTTTGCCCCTGATAAGTTGACGCAGGGCACCTTGCAGCATCTGCACATCTGCGCGCGTGAGCGGCATACGGCTCCAGAGATTGCGCAGGTTTATCTTCATGTTTGTGGCCTTTTCAGGCGGGTAGAAAAAGCCGCTGTCCTCAAGCCGCGCTTCCAGATGCCCCGCCCAAGCCTCGACATCCGCTCCCGTGGCCGCATCACCGCCGCGGGCGATCTCCATGCGCTCGTGCTCCACAGCGCCTTGGGCGCGTCGCCATTCATAGGCTGTGAGCAGCACACATTGCGCAAGGTTGAGCGAGGGGAACTCAGGGTTCACAGGCACGGTAATAAGCGCATTGGCGCGCGCCACATCGTCGTTTTCCAGCCCCGCACGCTCAGGGCCGAACAACACAGCCACCTTTTCTCCCGCCGCCAGCTTTTCGGCCGCCAGCTCCATCGCGCGTTCGGGGCTGAAGACAGGCTTTGTCAGCCCGCGAATGCGCGCGGACGTTGCAAAGACATACGTCGCATCCTCCAGCGCCTCCGGCAACGTCGCGGTGACATCGGCCTCGTCCAGCAAGCGCCCCGCGCCCGAGGCCATGGCCACAGCCTTTTCATTTGGCCAGCCATCACGCGGCGCAACAACACGCATACGGTCCAGCCCGAAGTTCCACATCGCCCGCGCCGCAGCACCGATGTTTTCCCCCATCTGTGGCCGCACCAGAACAAAAACTGGCTGTCTGCCTTCACTTGGCATGTGTTCGCTCTCCTCAAGGCTAGGTTTGACGCTCTTCTAAGGCAAAGCGCGCGGCCCCGAAAGCCCTTACCATGCCCCCTTGGAAGCCCGCCCGATTGGCGCTAGAAGGGCGCAGACAAACCTCGGGAGGCCAATATGGCACAAGACGAACAGCCACAGATTTATCTGATCACCCCACCCGAAATCGAGCTTTCGAGCTTTCCGGCCACGCTCGCCAGTGTTCTGGATGCTCAGGATGTAGCCTGCGTGCGCCTCGCCCTTGCGACACATGACGAAGACACGCTCTGCCGCGCCGCCGATGCGCTGCGCGAAATCACCGAACAGCGCGATGTCGCGCTGGTGATCGAACGCCACATCTTGCTTGTTGAACGGCTCGGGCTTGATGGTGTCCACCTCACCGATGGCACACGCTCCGTCGCCAAGGCGCGCAAGGAGCTGGGTCAGGAGGCGATCGTGGGCAGCTTTTGTGGCAACTCACGCCACGACGGGATGGCCGCAGGCGAAGCCAGCGCCGACTACGTGAGCTTTGGCCCCATTGGCGCAACCGCCTTGGGCGATGGCACACAAGCCGAGTTTGATCTTCTGGAATGGTGGTCACAAGTCATCGAAGTGCCCGCCGTCTCCGAAGGCGCGCTTGATGAAGCCCTGATTGCGAAGTTCGCGCCCGTCACCGACTTTTTCGGCATTGGCGACGAAATCTGGAGCCAGGATGTGCCCGCCGAGGCGCTTGCGCGTCTCATGAAAGCTATGGGCTAAGCGCGAAGCTTGGCATCATACGCCGCCCCTGCTGCCAGCATGTCTTGCGGCAGGGCCGCGCGCACCACAGCTTCGGCGGCCCGCGCCAGCGCCTTGCGATCCTCAAAATCAGCCACGCGCAACGGCGCATGATAGATCACCGTCACACAGCCTTGCCGCCTCGTGGCCAGCGTCTTCACAAGATGCGGCCCAAAGCCCATATCGCCCCACCAGCCATAAAACCGTGGCGACTGTCCAGGAGCCGCGCGGTAAAGCACGGTCACAGGCTGCACATACAAGCTCTCCCGCAAAGCTGGCGCAAAAAACGCCTGAAACAACGTTGGCTTGAAGGACAAGACGCGCAACCCGTCTGTCGATGTCCCTTCAGGAAAGAACAACAGCTTGTGCCCCGCCAGAAGCCGCGCTTCAAACACCTCTTGCTGAAGCTTGGCCTCGCGCGGATCGCGGTTGATAAACACCGTGCCCGTCACCCGCGCCAGAAACCCGATCCCGGGCCAGCGCGCCACTTCGGACTTTGAAACAAAATAGACCCGCTTGCATGCGTTCAGCGTAAAAATATCAAGCCACGATGCATGGTTGGCCACAACGGCCCCCGGCTCTGTCATCTGGGCGCCCTGCACCTCATGGCGCATCCCCATGATCACAAAGCTGAGCCGACAGACCGCCTGTGTGATATAGGGCGTCCAAGGGCGGTGCAGCCCGTAAAGCGGGCGCTCAACGAGCCTTACGGGAAGCATCAGAGCGAGGCCACAGAGCAGCAAAGCACCAAGCAATGCGGCCCGAACCGCAACACGCCCCCAGCCCCACGCGCTGATCCTGATGTCATCTGGCGGGCACGCCGCATCCCAGCTCATCCGCGTGCCTCATAAATCGCACGGCTGCGCGCAGGCATCTCCGCCGTATCAAGGATCAGGCAGACATCGGTTGTGTTAAACGCGTGGTCAACAAAGGCACCCTCACCCACTACGCCCCCAAGGCGCAGATAGGCTTTGATGAGCGCGGGCACATCCAGCATGGCCGCGCGGCGGTCAAGATCCGCCTCAGCAATCAGGTTCATCGTCTGAGACTGTGCCTCATGCGCCCGCACACGCAGAGCGACAGGGGCCAAGTGGCGATGGTGCAAAAGAGACAGCGGCGCGGCAAGCCTCGCCACATCTGTGCCATGAAAGCTGGCAACACCAAACAAAAGCGCGATCTCGCGTTCGCGGATCAGCTCGGCCAGAGCGCTCCAGAGCTGAAACATCGCCGCCCCCCCGCGGTAGTCGCGGTGCAGGCACGAACGGCCCAGCTCCAAAAGACGCCGCCCCGAGCGTTTGAGCGCGCTCAAGTCATATTCGCTTTCAGAATAAAACTGCCCCGCCTGTACCGCACCTGCCGCATCCATCAGACGATAGACACCCACAACATGCTCGTAGGTGTCTGCCGTGCGGGCTTCATCCACCAAGATGAGCTGCTCACACACCGTATCAAAACGGTCGCGCTCAAATTGGCCGTCGTGGTCCACGAGCGGCCCGTCGCTGCCGAGTTCCTGCACAAAGACGCGGTAGCGCAGGCGCTGAGCGGCCAGCACATCCGCCTCCTCTGTCGCAAGTCTCACAGTGAACTTCGGCGCGCTCATAAACCCTCTCGGTGCGGTGTCAAACCTGCCCGCCGTTCTAGGCGCAGAGCACATTTCGCGCAAGACTTGCAAAAGTTAAGGCTGCGTTAACGTTTCGGTAACCTTCATTAGGCATCAAAGACAAGCTCAAGCTCCACACGAGCGCCTTCGATCACAACTTTGCCCGCTTCGGGAAAGTTAACAGTAATCTTGCCACCGGCGTTGGATTGCACCTGCCCAATGCCCCAGTCGGGCCTTTGCGGGTGGCGCACCCGCATACCAGGTGCCAGAATGGCGTTTAAATCAGACATGGGGCCACGATACAGGAAGGACCACACGTGACACAAGACACACTTCAAATCGCCCGCCTCATCGGCTCGCGGATTTGCCATGACATTATCAGCCCTGTCGGGGCCATCGCCAATGGCATGGAGCTTGTCGCGCTCACAGGTGCTGCCGAAACACCCGAGCTCGAGCTGATCAACGCCTCTGTCTCAGGGGCCACCGCGCGGATCAAATTCTACCGTATCGCGCTCGGGATGTCCTCCTCCGAGCAAGGCATGGGCGCTTCCGAAATATCGCGCATCCTTGCGGCCTTTTATGCCGACAGCCGCCTGACGTGTGACTGGGCTGTGTCCGAAAACAGCGCCCGCGATGAGGTACAGGCCGCCCTTCTGGCGCTCTTGTGTCTCGCAAGCGCCCTGCCCATGGGCGGCGCGCTCACTGTGGCGCGTGACGCAGACACATGGGTTGTCTCCTCAGAAGGCCAACAGCGCATCAGCGAGCCGCTCTGGCACATCCTCACAGGTGCACCCGCACCAGCCGCGCTTCAGCCTTCCGAAGTGCAATTTGCCATGCTGCCCGAGTGCGCGCGCCTACTGGGGCGCACAGTCAGCTATGACTTGGGCGAAACCGGCACAACCATCCGCTTCTAGCTGCGCACGGTTCCATCGCCCTCGACCAGATATTTGAAACTCGTCAGCTGGGCCGCGCCCACAGGGCCACGGGCATGCATTTTGCCTGTGGCAATCCCGATCTCCGCGCCCATCCCGAATTCGCCACCATCGGCAAACTGGGTCGAGGCATTGCGCATCAGGATCGCGCTATCAAGCCGCTCAAAGAAGCGCGCAGCGGCTGCGTCATCCTCGGTCAGAATACAATCCGTGTGGTTTGAGCCATAGCGGCGGATATGGGCAATCGCCGCATCAATATCGTCCACAACCTTGGCCGCAATGATCATATCAAGGTATTCACAGCCCCAATCCGTGGCGCTTGCGGGCACAACGCCGTCAATTTCGGCGACAGCCGCATCTCCGCGCACTTCGACACCCGCCTGAAGCAGCGCTTTCACAATCCCCTGGCCAATCGTGCCCATCACATCCTTGTGGATGAGCAAACACTCAGCCGCGCCGCAAATGCCTGTGCGCCGTGTCTTGGCGTTCAGGATCACGTTCAGCGCCTTCACAGGGTCCGCCTCGGCATCGACATAGATATGCACAATCCCCTCAAGATGGGCAAAAACAGGCACGCGCGCCTCACGTTGTACAAGGCCCACAAGCCCCTTACCGCCGCGCGGCACAATCACATCGACATAATCTATCATCGTGAGCATCTCGCTCACAGCCGCACGGTCGCGGGTGGGCACAAGCTGGATACTCGCCTCAGGCAACCCGGCAGCGCGCAAGCCCTCAACAAGGCAGGCGTGGAGTGCAGTGGAAGAGTGAAAGCCCTCAGACCCGCCCCGCAAAATCACGGCGTTGCCTGACTTGAGGCAGAGCGCGCCCGCGTCAGCCGTCACATTGGGGCGGCTCTCATAGATCACCCCGACAACACCCAAAGGCGTGCGCACACGGCGAATGTGCAGGCCCGTGGGCCGGTCCCATTCTTCCAGAACTTCGCCCACAGGGTCAGCCTGGCCCGCAACGGCCTTAAGCCCCGCCACGATAGACCCGATACGCGCCTCATCCAGCATCAGCCGGTCGAGCATCGCCGCGCTCAGCCCCTTCTCGGTGGCAAACTCCATGTCTTTGGCATTGGCCGCAATAATCTCGTCACGCTTGGCCCAGACAGCCTCCGCAGCCGTGAGCAAAGCCTGCTCCTTCTGCGCGGATGTGGCAAAAGCGAGCTCTGCCGCCGCCGCTTTGGCCGCGCGGCCCAAGCTCTGCATCATGTCGCCAATATCTGTCATCGCCTCGCCCTTTGTTAAACTGTCAGCGCCATATCATCACGGTGGATGAGCGCCGCACGCCCGATATAGCCCAATATCGCTTCAATCTCGTCACTCTGGTGGCCCATGATCGCGCGGGCCTCCTGCCCTGTGTAGCGCGCCAGCCCGTGCCCCAGCACAAGCCCCGCCGCATCACAGATTTCAACAGGCTCACCGCGGCCAAACTCACCGCTCACAGCCCTCACACCCGCAGGCAAAAGGCTCTTGCCGCCCGCGAGCGCCTTGGCGGCCCCCGCATCCAGCACAATCCGCCCTTGTGGCTTCATCGAGGCAATCCAGCGCTTGCGCGCCGCTTGCGGATCTCCTTCAGCCACAAATAGCGTATGGGCCGCCCCCGCCTCAAGCGCGCTCAGCGCATGGGGCTTTGTGCCCAGCCCGATCATCATGGCGCAGCCAGCGCCTGTGGCTGTCTTGGCCGCAAGCAGCTTGGTTTTCATCCCGCCCTTGGAGAGGCCTGTGCCTGCATCACCAGCCATCGCCTCGATCTCGGGGGTGATCTTTTCGACCACATCAAAGCGCGTGGCACTCGGGTCAAGCGCGGGGCTGGCCGTATAGAGCCCGTCAATATCACTGAGCAAAACCAAGAGATCCGCGCCCACCGTCACAGCCACTTGCGCGGCCAAACGGTCGTTGTCGCCATAGCGGATCTCATCTGTCGCGACGGTGTCGTTTTCGTTCACAATCGGAACAACCCCGAGGCTCAAGAGCTGCTCAAGCGTGGCGCGCGAATTGAGATAGCGCCGCCTGTCGGCACTGTCTTCCAGCGTCACAAGTACTTGCCCCGTGGTGATCCCGTGTGGCTCCAGCACCTCTTCATAGGCCCGCGCAAGGCGGATCTGGCCAACAGCCGCCGCCGCCTGCGACTGCTCCAGCGCCAGTGCGGCCCGTGGCAGCCCGAGCACCTCGCGCCCAAGCGCGATAGAGCCTGAGGACACAAGCACAACATCCTGCCCCCGTGTCTTCATCGCGGCCACATCAGCGGCAAGGCTCTTGAGCCAGTCGAGCTTTAAGCCCCCTGCATCAGGGTCAACCAGAAGGGCCGAGCCGATTTTGACAACAACACGCTTTGCCGTGCCAAGGTCCGTCTTCAGGGCTGCCATGGCTGGGGTTCCTCTCCCAAGGCAGCCTCCGCCGCGCGCCCGTCATTGATGGTTGTTCTCAAGACACGCAACACATCGGTCACGCCCTCGCCGGTGACACCTGACATCAACATCAGCTTTGCCCCCGTCGCCGCCTCGATCTCTTCCTTGAGGAAGATACGCTCTTCAGCGTCAAGCGCGTCTATCTTGTTGAGCACGGTCACGCGCGGCTTTGTCGCCAGCTCGCCACCATAGGCCTCAAGCTCGCCGATGATGGTTTTGTAATCCCCCACAGGGTCACCAGAGGTGCCGTCGATCAGGTGCAACAGCACAGCGCAGCGCTCAACGTGGCCAAGGAAACGCACACCAAGGCCAACACCTTCATGCGCCCCAGCGATCAGGCCGGGAATATCCGCGATGACAAACTCGGCCCCATCCACGCCCACAACCCCGAGGTTGGGGTGCAGCGTGGTAAACGGGTAATCCGCAATCTTGGGGCGCGCGTTTGATGTGGCGGCCAGAAATGTGCTCTTGCCCGCATTGGGCAGGCCCAAAAGGCCCGCATCGGCAATCAGCTTGAGGCGCAGCCAGATCGTGCGCTCCACACCGTCCTGCCCGGGGTTGGCACGGCGCGGCGCCTGGTTGGTGGACGATTTGAAATGCAGGTTCCCGAAGCCACCGTTGCCGCCCTTGGCAATGCGCAAGCGCTGGCCCAGCTCGGTGAGGTCGGCAATCACGGTTTCGCCGTCATCTTCCAGAATCTCGGTGCCCACAGGCACGCGCAGGATGATGTTTTCACCATCTTTGCCCGTGCGCTGGCTGCCCATGCCTGCTTGGCCGTTGTTGGCAAAAAAGTGCTGCTGATAGCGGAAGTCGATCAGCGTGTTGAGCCCGTCAACCACCTCGATCCAGACATCGCCACCGCGCCCGCCATCGCCGCCATCAGGGCCACCATATTCGATAAATTTCTCGCGTCGGAAGCTGATACAGCCCCCCCCGCCCGAACCTGAGCGAATATAGACCTTTGCGAGATCAAGAAATTTCATGTCGTCTCCTTAGCCCGCAGTGCAGGCAGCGCTCATGCGAGCTTATAAATATAGGTCCAAGTGGGCACGGTCGCATTGCGCGCCACACTGAATGTCTCGGCATCCCCGATATAGTCAAAACCAAGCTTCGTCAAAACCCGCGCCGAAGCGGGGTTGTCTTGAAACACGCTTGCAAAAATCGTCTCACTGGCCTGAGGGTTGGCCTTGATCAGCGCCTCGACAGCGGCCGAGGCGATCCCTGTGTTCCAGAACGCAGGGGCCACCCAATAGCCGATCTCGCTCTGGTTGCGGTCCATCCGCTTGAGCGAGAGCAGCCCCATCAGGCTTGGCCCTTTGTCCTTGCTAGCATCAATCGCCCAGACATCTTCGCTGCGCTCGGGGTGCTGGGCGCGGGCAATAAACGCCTCGGTGTGTGCAGGCGGCAAAGGGTGCGCAATGCGGCTGGTGTTCTTGGCCACACGGGCATCGCCCGCATAAAGCTCAATCAGCCCCGCATCCGAAACCTGAAGGGGGCGTAAATCAAATTCACCTGCAACAACAGTTTCTTGCGCGTTCTCTTTAATGTCTTTCATCGGGTACTCTTTCAAAATGAAACCCCTTTAAACGCCACAGTAAAGACCACTGCGCCACAAGGCACAAAACGCCTCTGCACAAGCGAACAGCCCCGCGCTTGCTCTACAAACGCGGGATTTAAAGCCTGAACCGCGCAATCAGCGCGTGATACTGTCACGGAAACGCTCATTCTTGAGCTCCAGAATACGCAAAAAGGGATCGGCGCTAAACCGATCCCCTGTTTTGTCTTAAAACCTTAAGGTCGGGTTACTCAGCAGCCTCAGCCGCCGGCAGAACCGAAATAAAGGTACGGCCTTTGAGACCTGTGTGGAACTTTACGTTGCCATTGGCTGTTGCGAAGATCGTGTGATCTTTGCCCATGCCAACGCCTGCGCCCGGCCAGAACTTTGTGCCGCGCTGACGCACGATGATGTTCCCACCGATGACAACTTCGCCACCGTATTTTTTTACACCAAGACGGCGACCCGCTGAGTCGCGACCGTTACGGGATGAACCGCCAGCTTTTTTATGTGCCATATCGTTTCTCTCCTACTGCGCTTACTTCGACATCTCAGCGGCTTGTGCAACCCACTCGGGCTTCACTTTCACTGCGTCAAAAGTGTCTACGTCTACTTTTGCGAGGGCTGCAAAAGTTGTGATACCTGCGTCTACAAGCTTCTTCGCTGCGGCCGGGCCAACACCTGTGATCTGTGTCAGATCATCGCCTGCTGCCGCCGGGGCTGCTGCTTTTGGAGCCGCTGCTTTTTTGGCTGCTGGTGCCTTGTCTGCTGCAGCAACAGCCGCACCAGAAACAGAACCGGCACCGATAGCTGCCTTAACGCCAGTCTTATCACCACCTTTTTCAAGGATCTCGGTGATGCGCAGAAGCGTGAGCTTCTGACGGTGACCAACAGTCCGCTTGGATGAGTGCTTACGGCGGCGCTTAACAAAGTTAATCACCTTTTTGCCTTTGATCTGGTCGATCACCTCGGCCTGAACGGCAGCGCCGTCAACCATAGGTGCGCCAACAACAGTGGTTTCGCCACCAAGCATCAGAATTTCGTTGAACTGGATTGTTTCACCAGCGTCAGCTGCAAGCTTCTCAACACGGAGCACGTCGCCCGATTGAACTTTATATTGCTTGCCGCCTGTTTTCAGGACCGCGAACATGGGTCTTTCCTTTTGTCATCCGCGTTCTGTGGCCCCGCCTTTGCGGTGTTGTGGATAAGGGCTTTGCCCGTCTCCGCCGTCGAACAGCGCGCTCTCTTTCAGAGCGTCATTAATATAATACCCAAGGGGTTTCCCCCTCTGGTTCGGCGCTTATCGTGAATTGCCCTGCCCAAGTCAAGCACGTTTGGCAAAGAAAATTGGCCCAAACGCCCGCTCAGACGCGCTTTTGCGCCCTAAAGGTCTTCCCCGAGGATCTGCACAGAAACCGCCAGGCCAAGCGCATAGCTCAAGTCCTTATAAAGCGCGCCGTAGCCGTCAAAAAGCGCCGCGTTCAGCGCAGCGCCCGCATCACTCTCGGAAAACGCGGTATAGGCGGCAAGGTCGTCGCGCGCCACATCGCCATAGGCCGCGCAAAGATAGCCCGAAAGCCACGCCTCAAGCGCCACACGAATTTCAGGCACCCGCGCCTGAACCTCAGCCAGAACCTCGCTTTCTGCCATCTCAAAGACACCGCCCTCCACAAGCCCGCGGTAAAAGGCGAGATCAGAGTTGAGCGTGCCTGCCACATTGCGCTCCAAAAGATCGTTCACACGGGCAAATTCCAAAAGCGCATCCGCGCGCTCTTCAGGCTCAAGGCAGGCCTGCGCCGCCGCGTCTTCGGCGCCCTCAACGAGCAAAGCGCGCCGCGCTTCAAGCTCGGCCACCACCAGCCGCTTGCCCTGCGCACTCTCAAAAAAAGCGAGCGCCGCCGCAACATCGGTCTCCTCGAAGCGCGCAGCCATAGCCGAGCGCACGCGCGCCACCATCAGGTCACGGTCATAGAGCCGCGCCAGAATAGCTTGCCATGCCGCGCCGCCCCCTTCGGGCAGCATGGCCTCGCCCACGGTCTCGCCATACTCCAGCAGCTCTTCGCGGATCACATCGGTCAGCTCACTGGCGCCAAGCGCCACAAGCAAGTCATCCACAGGCTCGGCCTGCGCCTGTGCAGCCCAAAGCGCAAAAAATAGTGCACCGAGCGCTCTCAAAGCTCTTCGCTCGGGCTCAGCTCTGCCATGCGCAGCGCCAGCTTTTCATAGCGATCTGCCATCAGCGCATATTGCACACCGTTCATCAGCTCATAGACTTTTTGCATCAACGGATGCTCCAGCGCCTGGGCATAGGCCTCGACCTCCTCATCGGCAAAGCTCTCATAAATCCGCGCCGAGCCTGCGAGCGAGGCCGCTTCGATCTCGAGCGCCATTTCGCTGGCCTGCTCTTCCATCAAACCGCGCAACACGGCCTCATCAATACGGTTGATCACCCCCGCATCCGAGGCCGCCAGCAAAAAGCGGATCTGCACCTCTTGTGCGGCCTTGATGCCGATGTTTTCAGGGTCAATCGCCACATTCATGCGCTTGAAAGTGCCAAGCCGCGCGCTGCCCGTTTCGACCATATCCGCCACAAGCGCCTCGCCGCGCAGCGTGTCCTCGGGAGTGTCTTCCACCGCATGGGCCGCATTTTCCACCGCAACAAGCCGCTGCCCCAAATCAGAGGCATAAAAAGCCGCCGCATGATCAAGCATCTCGTTGCTCAGCGCTTGGCCCAAAAGCTGCTTGGCATCCCGGCGAATGTCTTGCGGGTCAAAGACCTCATCCGCCAGCGTGGTCCAGCGCAGGCCGAAGTCATCGGCCTCCATACCCAGAATCTGCGGCGCATTGGTCGCGCCCACGCGCATACTTTCCAGCGCCACATCAAAGCCTGTGACCTCCAGAAACGCTTCCAGCTTCCCCTCGTCAGCCTCGGCTTGGGCCGTTGCTGCGGCAAAGCCGAACAGCAGTGTCAAAACAACAAACGCAACGGGGCGCAAATCAACTCGTCTCATAAAGCCGCCTTTCAGGATCGGTACCGTTTCAACCTAGTGCAATGGCGCGCCTGTTCAATCAAAAAGACCGCGGCCCGCGCGCCGCTTTCGCAAGAAACCGCCGCTCGCCCCCCATTGCAAACCCGCGCGCCATCCTTAACAGTTGAATAAACGTCCAAGACCGAAAGCCTAAGATGCCGCTCGCCCGCCACCTGCCCCCACATCTGCCGCAAACGGCCTTTCTGCTCATCATCGGGCTCGTCGGCGCTGTGCTGGCCGAGGCGCTCGGCCTGCCGCTGCCGTTTTTGCTTGGCCCGCTTCTGGCCACCGCGCCCGTGGCGATCTTTGCAAGCGCGCGCCTCCCCCGGGGCTACAGCTTTCCCACGGATGTGCGCGTGCCCTTTATTGCCCTCATCGGTGCCGTGATCGGCGCACAAGTCACGCCTGAGCTTGTCGCGTCGCTCCACGATCTTTTGCCCTCGCTTGCGGCCATTGTCGCCTTTGTGCTGCTGGCCCAAGGCCTGAACTATGTGCTCTTTCGCTATATCGGCGGCTATGATGCCGCCACAGCCTTCTACTCGGGCGCACCGGGCGGCCTGATCGAATCTATCGCCATGGGCGAAGCCTCGGGGGCCGATCAGCCCACGCTGATCGCCCAGCAGTTCTTGCGCATCATCTTTGTGATCACCCTTGTGCCCATGGGCCTCTCGCTCTGGCTTGGCTACCCTGTGGGCAGCGCGGGCGGGCTGAGCTTTAACACCGTGCCCGTCACACCTGTGATGTATCCGCAGGCCGCCGTGATCCTTGGCCTCGGCCTCGTGGCAGGGCGCGCACTGCGCCTGCCCGCCTGGCAGCTCACGGGCGCGCTGCTTGTGTCGGCTGGCTTTGCGCTCTTGGGCGCGCCACTGGCCCTGCCCAACTGGATGGTGCTTCTGGCCCAGCTCGTCGTGGGCACATCGCTCGGCATGCGCTTTGCGGGCCTCAAACTGCGCACGCTGCGCCGCTCGCTCTGGCTCTCGCTTGTCTCGATCACACTTATGCTCGCGCTCGGGGCCGCCCTTGCCGCTCTGCTGGTCGCCCCGACAGAGCAACCCTTCAAAACCCTCTTCATCACCTTCGCCCCCGGCGGCGTCAATGAAATGGCCCTTGTCGCGCTCAGCCTTGAGGCCAACCCCGCCTTTGTCACCCTGCACCACATCTTTCGCATCATCATCACGGTGCTTTTGCTCGGCGTTGTGTCCAAGCGTGTCTTCAAAGTTGACTGACCTCCCCTCCGCAGGTTATTGAACGCTTGTTCATTTACAGCAGGGAGAGACACCATGCAGCTCACAGCCACCAAAGCCGTCATCACAGGCGGTGCCTCAGGCCTCGGCGAAGCCACCGCGCGCCACTTTCGCAGCCTCGGTGCCCAAGTCACCCTGCTTGACCGCGACGCAACGCGCGGCAAGGCCGTAGCGGAGGAGATCGGCGCATATTTTGCCGAAACCGATGTCACCGACGAGGCCAGCACCGCCGCCGCCATCGACACAGCCGTCACAGCCATGGGCGGGCTCACCTGCGCCATCAACTGCGCGGGTATCGCGCCCCCTGCCAAGACACTGGGCCGTGATGGGCCGCATCCGCTCGCGCTCTACCAAAGCGTGGTCGATATCAACCTCGTTGGCTCCTTCAATGTCGCCCGCCTCGCCGCTGCGGCCATGGCCAAAGGCGCACCCGATGCAAACGGCGAGCGCGGTGTGATCATCAACACCGCCTCCATCGCGGGCTTTGAAGGGCAAAAAGGCCAAGTCGCCTATGCCTCCTCCAAAGGCGGCATCCTCGGCATGGTGCTGCCCATGGCGCGTGACCTCGCGCGCGACAGCATCCGCGTCATGGCCATCGCCCCGGGTATCTTCGCCACACCCATGCTCAAAGGCCTGCCGCAAGACGTGCAGGACGCGCTGGCCAAAGATGTCACCTGCCCACAGCGCCTTGGAGACCCGGCCGAATACGCCAAGCTGGCCGCCTTCATCGTGGAATCAGGCTACCTCAACGGCACCTCCATCAGGATCGACGGCGCACTGCGCATGCAGTGACAACAGCTAAAATCAGAGCATGCGCCCGCCCCGTGGAGGTGGTTCGGGCGCAGCAAAACCAAAGATTTGGCTGAAATTGCCATCTAGCTAGGCCTCTGAAGTATTCAGAGCCTCTTTTTCAAGCTTTACCGCCGTGCCGCTAGCGATGACAAAAAGCATTGTCGATCCAGTGGCCCCTATTTCTTGATAGTCCAGACTGACGCCAACCACCGCATCAGCACCAACACGAGCCGCCTCAGACCTGAGTTCGTCAAGAGCCTGAAGCCTTATATCCTTCAGGGCAGTCTGTATTGTGTTGCTGCGACCACCAACAACATTCCGCACGCCTGCAAGGATATCTTTGAACACGTTCATCCCGACAACAACCTCTGCTGCGACGATCTCCAGCCGCTCGGAAACAGGCAAATTGTGAGCAGTCTCAGTTGTCAGAATTATCTTCCTCAGCGCTTCAGATATCCGCAACGGCCTCAAGGCCTTCTCTGCTTGTAGCTTTCTGATATTTTGGTCTTCTTTGCGCTTTTCGGCCTGCTCGGCTTTAAGTTCATCTACAGTTTTACCGCGCGCACGGGCTTCAAGAAATACTGCGTGGCATTTTCCACATCGCCCTTTAAAACTCTCCGCTGGCGTGATGTCTTTTTCGCAATCCAAACACTTCATTTGTTACCCTCAGCAATAGTCATTCAACTACCAATATGCCTCCTTAACCACTCTGCAACCAACGAAAAAGGCGCGCCTCTCTTTATGAGATGCGCGCCTTCATTTTGCCCAGCCAAAAGCCGGGCCTGTCAGATCACACCTTCAAAGGCGTCTCGCCACGTTCCCATGCCAGCGGCTGGAAAACGGCGTCCACAGGCGTTTCGGCCACGTGGTTGATGTAGTTTGACATGGTCTTTTGGGCCAAACCAAGGATCACATCCAGAACCGCGCGGTGGCCATAGCCTGCATCAAAGAATGCCTGCATCTGGGCTTCAGACACATTGCCGCGCTCCCGCACCATTTGCACAGTAAACGTGCGCAGCGCTTCCAGTTTGGCGTTGCCAAGCGGCGCTTCTGTGCGCAGCGCTTCGGTCAGCGCGTCAGACACTTTCATCATCTTGGCGATGCCCGTGTGCGCAGGCACGCAGTAGTGGCAGCTGTGCTCGACGTTGATCGACTGCCAGACAACTGTCAGCTCGTCTGCGTCAAAGTCGGTTTCTGTGAAGAGCTTGTGCAACAGCTGGTAGCCTTCATAAGCCTGTGGGCTTTCGGCCAGAACCTTGTGCAAGCCAGGAAGGCGGCCAAAGGCTTTTTGTGAGGTCTCAAGCAGCGGCTTTGAGGCTTCGGGGGCTGTTTCAAGGTCGTGTGATGGGAAGTTCAGCATGATGACATCTTTCAAAAAAGTGGCGTATGGCTCTCTTTAGGCTTTCTTGAGTGATCACTCAAATATATAATTGAGTGATCGTTCAACTATAGGTGATCACGTGCCCCGCAAGCCGAACTACAACAAAGACGAGCTGATCGAGCGCGCGCGCGACCTGTTTTGGCAGCGCGGCTGGGCGGGCACCTCCCTCAAAGATCTGGAAGCGGTGCTTCAAATGAAACCGGGCAGCTTCTATGCCGCCTTCGGCTCCAAAGATGCGCTGTTCAAGCTCGCCATGGAAAAATACGCCGCCGACGGGCGCGCGCGCCTCTCCTCGCTGGCCGAGGCACATGGGCCGCTGAAAGCGTTGCAGCAGTTTCCGCAAATGGCCATCGACAATGACAAGGCCCCGACAAAGGCCTGTATGCTCTCCAAAACCTTGCTGGAGCTGCAAGCCCAGAAGCACCCTCTGGCCCAAGACGCCAACCAGCTGCTCCTGAACATGGAGCGCCAGTTTGCCAGCCTCTTTGAGCGCGCCCAAGCCGCGGGCGATATCACCCGCACCCAAACGCCCGAAGCCCTCGCGCGGCGCTACCAGTCTGATCTCTTGGGTCTGCGCGTCTCGGCCGAGCGCGACGGTGTCGATGCCAAAGCCATCGCAGCCGAGATCGCGGAGAGCCTCACACAATTGTGAGGCGCAAGCCTGCCAAAAGGTTAACAAAAACGCGTTTCAACGACTCACCTTAGGCGGTGCACAGGGGGTGCACGCTTTGTGCACGCATGTCACCCCCCGGTTTTCAGGGGGGCGGCCAAAGCCTAACCCGCCCGTTCGGCCTTTTCTTCAAGCATTAACCACTCCTCTTCCGAGGCGGCCAGAAGCGTCTGACGCGCCACCAGCGCTTCGGTGGCTTTCTTGAACTTTACAGGCTCTTTGGTGAAAAGATCGGGCTGTGCCAGCAGCTCCTCGAGCTTGCCAATCTCCGCTTCAATCCGCGCCATCACGCTGGGCAGCTCTTTCAGGCGGTGCTCTTCGGTAAAGCTCATCTTGGGCTTTGCCTTGGCCTTTTCTTTCTTGGCTTTGACCTTGGAAGCTCTTGAATTGTCTTGCTTATCCCAGTCGTCACTCGTGGGGCGCTGCGCCTGATAATCACTCCAGCCGCCGGCATAGACAGTTGCCTTGCCATCGCCTTCCATCGCCACGGTCAGGTTTGCGACACGGTCCAGAAAGTCACGGTCGTGGCTGACAAGCAGCACCGTGCCGTCATAGTCATCGAGAATTTCCTGCAACAGATCGAGCGATTCCACGTCCAGATCATTGGTCGGCTCGTCGAGCACCAAAAGGTTGCTCTCGCGTGCCATGAGTTTGGCCAGCAAAAGCCGCGCCTTCTCACCGCCCGACAGCGCCTTGACAGGCCCCCGGGCCTGACCCTCTTCAAAGAGAAATTCTTTAAGGTATCCAACAACATGGCGGGGCATACCGCGCACCATGATCTGGTCGGCCTTGCCCGAAACGCGCATGTCAGGGTCGCCTGTCAGACTGTCCCAAAGGCTCATCTCGGGGTCAAGCTGGGCGCGCGCCTGATCAAAGACCGCCGCTTCCAGATTGGTGCCCAGTTTGACTGTGCCCGAATCAGGATCTTCCTGTTTCATCAAGAGCTTAATCGCCGTTGTCTTGCCAACACCGTTCGGCCCGACAAACGCAATACGGTCGCCGCGCTGCACGGTGATGTCAAAATCTGTTAGGATTTGCTTGTCACCATAGCGCTTGGACACGCCCACCGCTTCAATGACCTTTTTGCCCGAAACCGGCCCCGACGCAAACGCCATACCGGCCGTGCCCTGACGGTTAATCTGGCTCGCGCGCTCATCGCGCAGCTCGGCCAAAGCGCGCACACGGCCCTGGTTGCGCTTGCGGCGCGCGCTGATGCCCTCTACGGCCCAGCGGGCCTCGGCTTTGATCTTGCGGTCAAGCTTGTGGCGGGCTTGGTCTTCTTCGTCCCAAAGCTTGTCGCGCCAAGCTTCGAAATGCTCGAAGCCCTGCTCGTTTCTGCGCACTTTTCCTCTGTCAATCCAAAGGGTTGCGCGCGTAAGCTCACGCAGAAATGCGCGGTCGTGGCTGATCAGAACAAAGGCTGTTCGGGTGGCTTTCAGCTCGCTTTCAAGCCAGCGGATCGCCTCGATATCAAGGTGGTTTGTCGGCTCGTCCAGCAGCATAAGCTCGGGCGCTTCGGCCATAAGCTTGGCCAGCGCCGCGCGGCGCTTCTCGCCGCCCGAAGCTGTCTCCACAAGGCGCTCGGGGTCAAATTTGAGGCCCTCGCCAGCCCGCTCCACACGGTAAAGCTCACCCGGCTCAAGCCCGCTTGATGCATAGTCGCCCAGCGTCATAAAGCCTGTCATATCAGGCTCTTGCTCCATATAGCCGACCTTAACACCCGGCCCTGCCACAACGTCGCCTTTGTCCGTTTCGACAAGCCCCGCCATGACTTTCATGAGCGTTGACTTGCCCGAGCCGTTACGCCCGACAAGCGCGACTCTGTCGCCCGCCTGAACGGTGGCCGAAAGGCCATCAAAAACGGGGTTTCCACCAAATGTCAGTGAGACATCGTTGAGCTGTAAAAGGGGTGCGCGTGCCATAGGCTGAGCGCTATCTGCACGCGCGCGCGCCGTCAAGCGCTCTCACGCCGCAGAGACGCGCAAAAGCCGTTTTCGCCCCTCAGGCATGCGCGCCACATCCAGCGCTGTAAACACATGCAAGCGGTTCATATCATGGTCAATCACCGCATGGTCACTGACCCAGCCCCCCATCGCAATATAACTGCGCAACAGGCCCGGCATCTGCGCCAGCCCGCGCCTGAAGTCGGCTTGCTCCGCTCCCTCGTCAAACCGGTAGACAGCCTGCGCCTTGATGTGCGGGCGCAGCGCCTCGGGGCCAAGGTATCGGGCTTTCAGAAGTGCCATACTGTCCGCATGGGCAGCAGGCTCAACACCCGCAAAAGACGCACAGCCAAAGAGCGTTTTGATCGCCTTTTCATCGACATAGCGCGTCAGAGCAGCCCACGCCACGCGCACAACGTCAGGGTCTCGCACCCCGGGTGCAATGCAAAAGCGCCCAAGCTCCAGCAGAGGCCCCGCTTGGGCTCTCAGCGGCTCAAGCCCGTAAAACTGCGCCGAATAGCTCGCCAGAATCTGGGCCTCATCGGCGATATCCATGAGGCGAAAACAGCCCACCACCTGCCCTGCGCCCGTTTCTATAAGGATATGATGTGCTCTCTCGTCAAAGGCGTCACAGTCGCGGCCCGTTCGGCCATAAAAGGCCAGATGCCGCAGCGCCTGTGCGCGGCGCACATCCGCCTCACTGGAAGCTATGCGCACATGATAAGACCCTTTGTTAAAGGATTTCATACCCAACCCGTTTCACAAATACTCTGCGTGTCTGGCCCCAGCATAGAGGGCACGGGCGCAAGGGAAACGCCTAGTTAAACGCACCGGGGCTGATGCGGCCAATGCTGCCAATCAACTGACGCAGGAACGTGTTGTCAGACACACTTGATTCGGTCACACGGCGCGACAGCATCACAGCCTTGCCATCCTGAAGCGAAAAACGCTCGATATTCTGCACAAGACCCGCCTCTGTGAAGCTGATCGCAAGCACCTCGCGCTCTATTTCCTTGGGCCGCAGCGCCCCGAAATGGCGCACGCGGCTTTTTACATAGTAGTAGCCACTGTCATCCAGAATACCCGCCGTAGACGGCACACCAACGGTGTCAGCCACGCTCTCACGGGAATCAACACCCACCACAATCTCGGCCACTTCCCCCTCTGTCGGGACATATCCGTGGTCACGGTATGTGGCCGCACAGCCGCTAAGCGTCATGAAAACAAGCCCAAGCAGCACAAATGCCAATCTCTGTCGAACAGTGGTGATGATAGGTTTCATGTGTGCCCTCTTGTGTCGGCCGTCTCAGCCTCTTATCCCGATTACTAAGGAAAAGCCCCCAATTCAAGGAGCCGTGCAGTGGCCGAAGACTTTCAAGACATCTCAGTGATACCTGTTTCGCGCCTCTCCGCCAATCAAACATACAGCTTCACGCTCCCCTTTACCGACGAGATGCGCGCCAGCCTCGCAGGCGAGCTTGATCTTCTGGCGCTGAAGAAACCGAGCCTTAAAGGCACGCTAACCCCAGATGGCTCTGACGACTGGCTGCTCAAGGCCCGCTTTGGCGCGACAGTCCAACAAGCCTGTGTCATCACGCTGGCCCCTGTCACAACGCGCATTGATGACACTGTAGAGCGGCTGTTCGTGCGCGCCCTGCCCGACTTCGGGGATCTTGAGGAAGATGCCGAGGTCGAAATGCCCGATGACGAGCGCGTTGAAGCCTTGGGCAACACCATTGAGCTTGTAGATGTGTTTCGCGAGGCCCTCGCGCTCGCGCTGCCGCCTTATCCGCGTGCCGAAGGCGCCGAACTTGAAGAAGCTGTGTTTACCGAAGAGGGCAAGGAAGCCCTCACAGATAAAGACACAAAGCCCTTCGCAGGCCTTGCTGCCTTGAAGGCCAAGCTGCAAACGCCCGAGGATTAATCCGAAATTCCGACTTGCAACTTATAGCTTTCCCGCTATTTTCGCGCGCTCTGACCAATTTAGGGTTGGACACTCTCAGCGCTTTTGCATATGAGCAGTCTGAACCCGAAACGCAGGGCTTCGCCCTTCTGAAACTGGGCTCTTTTGCCCCTAGATAATTGAGGTTGTGACATGGCTGTCCAACAGAACAAAGTCTCCAAATCGCGCCGCAACAACCGCCGCGCCCACGATAGCCTTACGGCTGCAAACCCAAATGAGTGCCCGAACTGTGGCGAACTCAAGCGACCACACCACGTGTGCCCTGATTGTGGCCACTACGCCGAGCGCGAAGTGATCGCGATGGCGGACGAAGTCGAGATCGACGAAGACGCGGCGTAAGCCGAGGCTTAACACATGAGCCAGACAGTAACGACATCGCCTGCACTCGAAACACCGCAGGCGGAACGTATTGTCATTTCGGTTGATGCGATGGGCAGTGACAAAGGGCCAGCGGCAGTCGTCGCTGGCTGTTCCCGTTCTGCCAAAGAAAACAAGTCGACGTTCTTTTTGTTGCACGGTCGCAAAAGCGAGCTTGAGCCCCTTGTGGCGCGCAAGAAAAGCTTGCGTGGCAGGTGCACAATCGTGGATGCCGAAGATGTTGTCGAAATGAACGACAAGCCTGCGCAAGTCATGCGCACTGGCAAGTCCACGTCTATGTGGTCTGCGCTGGAAAGCGTGCGCAAAGGCGAAGCCACGGTTTGTGTGTCTTGCGGCAACACGGGGGCGCTTATGGCGCTCTCTGTCATCCGCTTGCGCAAGATACCGGGTGTCTACCGCCCAGCTATTGGCGTGCTTTGGCCCTCGCGCAACCCGCAGGGCTTTAATGTCATGCTGGATGCGGGGGCCGATATCCGCGCTGACGAGCGCGACCTGTTACAATATGCTCTGATGGGCGCATCTTATGCGCGCAACGGCCTCAACCTTGAGCGCCCCCGCGTGGGCCTGCTCAATGTCGGCACCGAAGAGTTCAAGGGCCGCGCCGAAATTCAGGCCGCCAACGAACTTATCGCCGAAAACGCCGACGCCGCGCGCTTTGACTATGTCGGCTTTGTCGAGGGCAGCGACCTGCCGGGCAAGACATGTGATGTCATCGTCACTGACGGCTTCACCGGCAATATCGCTCTCAAGACAGGAGAAGGCACCGCGAGCCTCATCCGGGATCTGCTGCGCGAAGCCTTCAACTACACTCCACTGTCCCGTCTTGCAGCCCTGCTTGCCTATACATCCCTCAAACGTCTTGGCCGTCGTATTGACCCGCGCCAGGTCAACGGGGGTGTTTTCTTGGGCCTCAACGGCACTGTGGTAAAGTCACACGGCTCCGCGGATGCCACAGGCGTTGCCGCCGCAATCAAGCTGGCCAGCCAGCTCGCTCAGTCAGGCTTTAATGAAAAACTCGCCGCGCGCATCTCGGCTGCCACCATGCTGGCAGGCGAATCTGGCCAAGACCACGGCGACGAAACAACAGATGAGGCCTCCAAATGACCCAGCCTACAGCCCCCCAACGGGCCGTTGTCGTCGGATATGGTCACTACCTGCCCGAACGCGTTGTGGAGAATGCCGAGTTTGAAGCCTCGCTTGAAACAAGCGACGAGTGGATTCGCACACGGTCAGGCATCGAGCGCCGCCACTTTGCAGCCGATGACCAACACACATCAGACCTCGCAAGCGAGGCCGCCAAAGCCGCGCTCAAAAATGCAGGCCTTGAGGCCAATGATCTGGACGCAATCGTCGTGGCCACTTCTACGCCCGACCTGACATTTCCCTCTGTTGCGACCATGGTTCAGCAGAAAATCGGTATGGAGCGCGGCTTCGGCTTTGATGTTCAGGCCGTCTGCGCGGGCTTTGTCTTTGCGTTGTCCACAGCCAACGGGCTGATCCTTTCGGGTCAGGCCAAGCGGGTTTTGGTGATCGGAGCCGAAACCTTCAGCCGCATCATGGACTGGACAGACCGTGGCACCTGCGTGCTCTTTGGAGATGGCGCAGGTGCGCTCATTCTTGAGGGCCAGGACAGCAACGGCACGACCCAAGATCGAGGAATTCTTGCCAGCGACCTTAATTCTGACGGACGCTACAAAGAGATGCTGTTTGTTGATGGCGGCGTCTCGAGCACAGGCACATCCGGCAAGCTGCGGATGCAAGGCAATGCGCTTTTCCGCCAAGCTGTTGAAAAGCTGGCCTCGACAGCCGAGACGGCCCTTGGCAAAGCCGGCCTTGCGCACGCAGATGTCGACTGGATTGTCCCGCATCAGGCCAATATCCGCATTATCCAGGGCACCGCCAAAAAACTCGACGTGCCAATGGAGCGCGTTGTGCTGACAGTGCAGGATCACGGCAACACGTCCGCCGCCTCTATCCCGCTCGCGCTTTCGGTGGGTGCGGCTTCGGGCAAGATCAAGGCTGGCGATCTGGTTCTCACCGAAGCCATTGGCGGCGGCCTGGCTTGGGGCGCGGTTGTCATCCGTTGGTAAGCGGACCTATCGGCCACTGAAAAACCGCTCTGCAAGTCATTGATATTGACTCGGAATCTGTCTCAGGCCTATTCTGCCTCAAAGGTGGTCTGCCAACGTACCGCCATGGGGGATAGTATGACTGAAAAAACACTCACACGTATGGACCTGAGCGAAGCTGTATTTCGCGAAGTCGGCTTGTCGCGCAACGACAGCGCTGATTTGGTCGAAACCGTACTCCAGCACGTCTCTGATGCGCTGGTGTCAGGCGAGCAGGTCAAGATCTCGTCTTTCGGCACATTCTCGGTGCGCCAAAAGACAGCCCGCGTGGGTCGCAACCCCAAAACCGGCGAGGAGGTTCCGATCAACCCGCGCCGCGTGTTGACCTTCCGACCGTCTCACCTGATGAAAGACAGAGTCGCCGCAGGCAACAAACGCTAGGAGCGCTCTAAAGCATGGCAAAATCAGCCGACGCCTTTCGAACCATCAGTGAAGTTGCCGAATGGCTTGAGCTGCCCAGCCACGTGCTGCGCTTCTGGGAGAGTAAATTCACCCAGATCAAACCTGTAAAGCGCGCAGGCGGACGGCGCTATTACCGCCCTGCCGATATGCTGCTGCTTGGCGGAATCAAACAGCTCCTGCATGATGATGGCATGACCATCAAAGGCGCCCAGAAAGTGCTGCGCGACAAGGGTGTCAAAGAAGTTGCCAAGCTCTCGCAGCCACTTGACGGCGACAGCGCGCTTGATGACACCGACACCATTCTTGGCATCGATCAAACACCCAAAACCGTGCCCGATGCACCGTTTATTGAGGCTGAAGCCCCGGATGCGGCCGCTGACGTTATTTCTTTTGCACACCGCACGCCGGCGCCCGAGCAAGAGCCTGAGCTGGCGTTTGAGTTGGAAGACGACACCCCCGCGCCCGCCACAGCCGCACCGTCTCAGGACACCCCAACCACACCTGAAGACGAGCCTGTGAGCACAAAGCCCTCAGAGTTGCCCGCGTTTCTGCGCCCCTCAGGTGAAGCCTCGGCCCCCGTTTCTTTCACCGTCGATGTGCCTGACGACCCGAGCGATAGCGAGCTTGATGTGCCTGCAGGTATCCTGAGCAATCTGGCCGCGCTCACAACCGAAATACCGCCCGAAATGCGGCAGGGTCTCATCGCGGCGCAAAGCGCGCTCAGAGCGCTGTCGGCCTAGGCCATCCACAGCCGTTGCTTTGGTGCCAACCGCGCGCAGATTTGCCCTTGCCCTCGCGCGCAATTCCTCTATGAAGCTGCCTTAGTCGGGCTATAGCGCAGCCTGGTAGCGCGTCCGTCTGGGGGACGGAAGGTCGCAGGTTCGAGTCCTGCTAGCCCGACCATTACCTCCCCTGACAGAAACGACCGTTACCAGCCCTTTTGAAAACAGACTGTTTCCGCTCAAAGAGATCATGGTGAACCGTTGCTTAAGACAACGGAAACATTATGTATTAAATCAAGTTTAAGTGCTCGAGAGATTCGGGCATCGGTATTTTGTCACGAGTATCGCGCCACATTACGAGCGCGCTTTGGAGTAGCCAGTTGTGCCCATCGAAACAAATCAGTTCTTTTTCGGCAATTCTCTCGTCAACTATTCAGAAGGCGGCGCGGAGACCAATGTCCCCTATTGGCTCAGCGAGCTGACCCTCGCCTCGGGTGGCACCTACTCTGTCAACGGCGGCTTCGGCTTTTTGCGCCAGTTCGCCGACCGTGACACCCCCAGCAACGAATGGGGCTTCAACGGCGTCAGCGCCGACTGGGACAGTGACACAGCCAGTTTCCAGGACATTGATTTCACACAAATCATCATAACACCTGGCAATTTCATCCAACAAACCAGCCCCGATACAGACTATCCGGGCGATACGGTCAGCCCGCTGGATGCCACCGAAACACTGCTTGCCAATGTTCTGCCCTTGCAACCTGATGCGCAGATTTTTGTTTATGAAGGCTGGGCCGATCTGGCCGAGTTCTCCGAGGCCTTTCCGCCCAGTGACAGCACCATGGAGCGCTACTATGCGCACAACCAAGAGAGCTACCACGACTGGTATGTCGACTATGTCACCGAGCTGAACACAAGCTTCCCCGAAGCCGAGATAACGCTCATCCCCGTGGCCCCCGTGCTTTCGGGCCTTTTGGCCGAAGACGGGCCGCTCAGCGAGATTGCAACAACAGATCTCTTCGTTGACAGCGCGCCTCATGGCACAGAGACAACCTATTTTCTCGCAAGCCTGATCACCTATCAAGCCACCAATGGCGAGCCCGCGCCAGCTGACTTTCAGATCCCTGACAACATAGATCCACTGGTCGTGCAGAACTTCACCGAGGTGCTGGACTTCATCGAAGTCGAAACCACCAGCTACATCGAGGCCGCAGGGGGCACGATTGTCCCAACCGACCCCGACGACGAGGTTGACCTAGTCGAACCAGAGCCGGAGCCGGTTGATCCGGAACCAACACCAGAGCCCGTCGAGCCTGAGCCAACACCAGAACCTGTCGAGCCTGAGCCGACACCAGAACCCGTCGAGCCTGAGCCGACGCCAGAACCTGTCGAGCCTGAGCCTGATGAAGACGATGACCTGCTCTGGCGTGGCACCCCTGTTGAAAACGGTGTGACCATTGCCGACCTTCAGGCCGCCGAAGCGCTCTACTGCACAGCCGACCAAATCGCAGCCGCCGATCTGTTCTACTCGGCGCCGACCGATACGGGCCTAGGCTTCCCCACAGTGCCAATGAGCCGCAGCATGGAAGAGGCCAACGGCCCTTACCAAGACGATGAAGACAGCGCCGACAGCGCGCCGCTCAGCGCGAGCCTGAAGACAATGCTGACGGACATTCTCTAAATTCAGCCCCTCTCAAAATCCAAAACGCGCGCCTCCCGGGCGCGCGTTGCATTTTTGGCCTGCCTATTTGCCAAAAGCTTGCTAAAAGCTCTGCAAGTTTGCCCTCGAAAGGACACAGCATGACAGGCGTTTTGGCCAGCCAGCAACTTCACGCATTGACCAGCGCAGGAGCGATCATTGCCCAAGCGCCCTATGCCGAGGGCCAGGTCCAGCCTGCCAGCCTTGATCTGCGTCTTGGAGCGCGCGCTTGGCGTGTGCGGGCCTCTTTCCTCGCGGGCGCAGGCCGCACGGTGGCTGAGCGCCTTCAGGAATTCGAGATGCACCAGATCGACCTCACCCAAGGCGCGGTTCTGGAAAAGGGCTGTGTCTATGTGGTCGAGCTGCAAGAAAGCCTTGCCCTGCCAAACGATATTCAAGCCGTCGCCAATGCCAAAAGCTCGACAGGCCGCCTTGATCTTCTCACGCGCACCATCACAGACGGTGGTGAAGAGTTTGACCGCGTGCCAGCAGGCTACAGAGGGCCCCTATACGCCGAAATTTGCCCCCGCTCCTTCTCGGTGCTTGTGCGCCCGGGGATGCGCCTCAACCAGATCCGCTTTCGCAGCGGCCAAGCCACGTTGAGCGACGCGGACCTGCGCAGCCTGCACGCAACAATCCCCCTCGTGGATGGCAGCGAACCACTGATAGATGACGGCCTCGGCTTCTCTGTCGATCTGCGCCCCAAAGACAGCACGCTCGTCGGCTACCGTGCCAAGCCACATACAGGCGTCATTGATCTGGACAAACTGGGCCACTACGCCCCCGAAGATTTCTGGGAAGAAGTGCGCAGCAAAACCGGCCAGATCATCCTTGATCCGGGCGCATTCTACATCTTGGTCAGCAACGAGGCCGTTTGCATCCCGCCCGATTATGCCGCTGAAATGTCGCCTTATCTGGCCATGGTCGGCGAGTTCCGCGTGCATTATGCGGGCTTCTTTGATCCGGGCTTTGGCTACGCACCTGCGGGCGGCTCAGGCTCGCGGGGGGTGCTTGAAGTGCGCTGCCACGAAAGCCCCTTTGTGCTGGAGCATGGCCAGATCGTTGGCCGCTTGGTCTATGAGCGCATGTCCGAAACACCCGCCGACCTCTACGGCACAGGCATCGCCTCAAACTATCAGGGCCAAGGCCTCAAGCTCTCAAAGCATTTCAAAAGTTAAAACCGGCCCACGCGGCGCGACATGCGGGCCGCTTTGTTGAGGTTTTTGGTGGCCGCGCCACCACCTTTTTTGCCTGCACTCATGCGTTTTGCAGCCGCAGTCATGCCTTTGCGCATGATCATGCGCAGCACCATGTTGATCAACCTGTTCGCGTTCATCCGTGCCTCCTCTGCCTGCTCCCGCTCACTATAGCCGTCGATTGTGCGAAAAATAAGGCGTCAGTCTTCAAAGAGCTCGCTCTGGCCTTCAAGGGCTTCCTCGGCCAAGTCCTCATCACCTGCCCCAAGCGTGGGCATATGGTTGGGGGGCAAGCGGCTTTCCAGCAGGCCCGAGGCGCGCAGCTCTTTGAGCCCCGGCAAATCTCGCGCCGATTCCAGCCCGAAATGGTCCAGAAAGTCCTGTGTCACCACAAAGGTAACAGGTCGTCCCGGGGTCATCTTGCGCCGCCCGAAGCGGATCCACTCCATCTCCAACAGCTGGTCAACCGTCCCACGGCTCACACTCACACCCCGGATTTCTTCGATCTCGGCGCGCGTGATCGGCTGGTGATAGGCAATAATCGCCAACGTCTCGATCGCGGCGCGGCTGAGCTTGCGGGTCTCGACCGTTTCTTTCTGCATCAGAAACGACAGGTCAGGTGCCGTGCGCATCGCCCAGGCATCGCCCACTTTCACCACCCGCACACCGCGCCCCTCATAGCGCTTGCGCAAATAGACAAGCGCCTCGGCCGCATCACTGCCGTGCGGCATCCGCGCGTTGAGTTCGGCCACAGTGACTGTCTCGCTTGAGGCAAACAAGATCGCCTCGACCATCCGCTCCTGCTCGGCAATGGGGGGGGCCTCAAAGAGGCTTTCTTCTTTTGTATCAACAGGCTCTATCGCATCATTCATGTTTCATCACGTCCTTCGCTTCGGTGGCGCAGCTCAATGGGCGCAAATGTGTCCGACTGGCGCAGCTCCACGCGGCCCTCTTTGGCCAGCTCAAGCGAGGCCGCAAAGGTCGAGGCCGTGGCCGAGCGTATCCGCGCCGCGTCTTTGTTCCAGCCCTCGGGAATATAGCTCGAAATATCGGTCCAGTTGCCCGCATATCCGATCAGCCCGCGCATCCGCTCGAGTGCGTTTTCCAGCGTAAACAGCGCATCGCGATCCATCACAAACGGGCGGAATTCGTCGCGCGTGCGCATCCGTGAGTAGCCCTGCATCAAATCCATCAGCGTGGCCGTATAGGTCACACGCTTCACACGCGTCACATCCTCAGGCACCCCGCGCGCAAAAAAGTCGCGCCCCAGCCTGTCGCGCGCCATCAGCCGCGCCGCCACATCGCGCATCGCTTGCAAACGTTCCAGCTGAAAGGCGAGATGCGCGGCCAGCTCCTCGCCGCTCGGCCCCTCTTCGGAGGGGTCAGGCGGCAACAAAAGCCGCGACTTAAGGAAGGCGAGCCAAGCCGCCATCACAAGATAATCTGCCGCCAGCTCGATGCGCAGCGACTTGGCGCGCTCAACAAAGGCAAGATACTGCCGCGCGAGCTGCAAAATGCTGATCTTGGTCAGGTCTACTTTCTGGGTACGCCCCAGCATGAGCAGAACATCAAGCGGCCCTTCAAAGCCATCGACATCAATAATGAGCGCCTCGGCATTGAGCCGCTCCGCAACACTTAGGGTCTTCTGATCTTCTTCAAATAAATCAGCTGGCATTCACGCGCCCATTCAAAAGCGCTTCAAGCTCGGCGTCTAGCGCCGAAATGTCAATATCTTGGGGTGATTTGCGCTGCTCCAGCGCGTTTTCAGCGCGTCTTTGGGCCTCATCGGTCATCTCGCCCGCCGCATCTGCCACTGTCATGCGCTCTTTCAGCGTTCCGTTGCAGTGCAAGATCACATCACAGCCCGCCGCAAGCGCCGCGCGGCTGAGCGTGCCCAAATCGCCCTCAAGCGCTTTCATCGAGATATCATCCGTCATGATCAGCCCGTCAAAGCCAAGGTCGTGACGGATCAGATCCATCACCGTTTTGCTCAGAGTGGCGGGCTGGTCGTCAATCTGCGGGTAGCGGATATGGGCCGTCATGCCCATCGGGATATCTGAGAGCGCAGCAAAGGGCGCGCCATCTGTCGCAATCAGCTCGTCGCGGCTGATGTTGACACTGGGCAGCTCAAAGTGGCTGTCGGCCTGTGCCCGTCCGTGGCCGGGGATATGCTTTGCAACAGGCAGCACGCCGCCCTCAAGCAGTCCTTGGCTGGCGGCGCGGCCAATCTCGCTGATCATGTCAATATCAGTGCCATAGCAGCGGTTGCGCAGAAAATCGTGGGTCTCGTCAAAGGCAATGTCGAGCATGGGCGCGCAGTTGCTATCGATCCCGCAGCGCCTCAATTCTTCTGCAATCAGGCGAAAGCGCAGATAAAAGCTGCGCGCGGCCTGCTCACCGGCCCGTGTCGCCTGCTCCAAAGGGGGCAGCCATTCGCGCCAAAGCGGCGCACGCAGGCGCTGTACGCGCCCGCCTTCCTGATCAATCGTGATGGGCGCATCGCGCCCCACGGCGTCCCGCATCTGGTTACACAGGCGGTAGAGCTGCGTCTCGCTCTGCACATTTCTGGCAAACAGAATAAAGCCAAACGGGTTTGCATCGCGAAAAAACGCGCGCTCCTCGCGGCTTAGCTCCACCCCGTCAGCATCAAGGATGCTCGCGCCAAAACGGCTCATTTGCTCACCACAGGGATACAATCGGCCCGTTCAGCCAGAAGGGCCGCACAAAAGCGGCGCGAGTCTGACAGATCGGCAAAGCCCATTGCGCGCAAGCGGAAGAACGTGCGCCCACCGCTCTCGGCGCGCTGCACAACCGAGCTTTTGCCCTCGAAATACTCTTCAAACCGTGCGGTCAGGCGCGTCCATTCGCGCTCTGCAACCTCTTCTGAGTCAAACGCACCCAGCTGCACGAGCCGCGTTCCCGCAGGCACACTCACTGCCGCCGCAACAGCCTCAGTCACGGCACTGGCAACAGTCGCACTGGCGCTGGCCTGAAGCACCTGGGGCCGCAGCTTGGGGCGCAAGGATGTCATGACAACGCTTTCCAAAGCAGGCTCAGACGCGGCTTCAGCCGCCACATCCGCGATAGATGCAACAGGCTCAACAGGCGCTTCCACCGCCACAGGCATAACCGCCTCGGGGGCCTCTTCTGGTGCGGCCTGCCCGGCCAGCGGCGCAACTCCATCGGCCAGCTGCTCGGCAAGCGCACGAATAGAGGCCATTTGCGGGGTCAGCGGCTCGGCGTCCTCAGGCTGCATTGTCTCAACGGCAGCACTGGGGCTTGGCGTTTGGGGCACAACAGTGTCCGCCAAGGGCTGGTCTTCGTCCAAAAGGTTCACAGGTGCGGGCGCCAAAACAAGCCTGTCAGCAGGTTTCTCTGCACCGCCTTGTGCCATAACTTCATTCACCGAAAGCCCCTGATGCGCCGCTGTCGTGCCGCCGGGCGTTTCGGGGGCCACGCGCATCGGCTCGCTTGAGGCCGCACGCACCACAGGCACACCGCTCACGTCACGCGACAAGACACCGTATCCCCAGACACCAACCCCGACCATCAACCCAAGCGAAACAACCGCGCCTGCGTAATTTGTCAGTGTTGAGAAGTTCTGCGTGCCAGAACGCGCACGCTCAGCTCCGCCATAAGGGAGTTCCGCCATCGTTTGCCTCATCTTTTGGTGCGCAATCATCTGCTGCGCTTGTCTCTGCTCTCGCCGCTTTGCACACTCTTCAGGTGATTTCAGCAAGCGGCGTTGTGCCCAGAATAGCGAAACCGCGTGAAAACACAACTTCGCACGCGTCAATAACCTCGGCACAGATGGCTTTTTCGCCACGCTTTTGCCCCGCAGCCTGCGCGGCCAAGAGAAGCTGGCTCGCCTCCAGCAGGAAAAGCCCCAGCCGATGGGGCGCCGCCAGCCGATCCGCCAGCGCCAGAAGCTTGGGGAAATAGGCCAGATGCAAGGCCAGCCTGCGTGTCTCATCGCTCCAGTCGAGCGGGCCAGCGGCCTTCAGGCCCGCCAAGCGCGACGCCGCATAATGCAACAAAAAGGCAGGGTTGCTCTGATCCGGCTGTAAAAACGGGCGCGCCGTCATATCAAGTGCGCGGTCCGCCCGGTGACACAGCACATAAAGCCGCGCAAGCTGGGCCTCACTCTCGCTCAGCCCCTCAGGGATCATGGCCTCCGCCAGCCCTGTGCACAGGGCACGGCCCTCTGTGGCTGCCTCATAAAGGCCGGGGCGCAAGCCCGCCCCGCGCGGCGCAAAGAACGACACGCGCGCAGCCGTCTCAAGCGCGCCCGTGATCTGCCCAAGTTCGGCGGCCAGCCCGTCAAATTCGGCCTCACTTGCCGCCCCGAAGCGCGCCTCGGGGCCAACAAGACCTTGCAAAAGCGCCGTCACATCGACAGGCGCTGACAGCTCTTGCACCACTGTCTGGCCAAGCGCGTCCGCCAAACGCACCGCCGCCGCCGCGCTCATGGCCTCCCGTGGCCCCGCGCGCAGCCCTTGCAAGACAGCCACGGAGCCCGTGCCGCGCTCAGGCGCGAGCGCCTCGGGCGTGAGTGACGCTGCCACAAAAGCCTGCGTCAGCTTCACGTTGACAAACCCGCCCCCGGCGACAGATGCACCGCTCACGCCCTCAAGCGCCCCGAGAGCCTCAACCAACCGCGCCGCAAGCGCACGCGGCGCAACCTCCAAGCGCTCTGCCTGCACCATCGCCGCCGTCAGCGTCACATCACCATGGAGCGCATCTTTGGCAGGCACAGCCTCACCCGCCCGCGCGGCGGCGCTGCCCCTGCCCAAAGCCTGCTCAACAGCGGCATCAATCTGCTCATAAAGCCCCATACGCGACATAAATGCACCCTGCCCCTTATTCTGACTGGTATTTCGTCTGCGCGCGGTATATCGGCCCTCAACGAACAACCCAAGGAATTATCATGGACCTGCGAAATATCGCAATCATCGCTCACGTTGACCACGGCAAAACAACCCTCGTTGACGAACTTCTGAAACAGTCTGGTGCCTTTCGGGCCAATCAGGATGTGGCCGAGCGCGCCATGGACAGCAACGACATCGAACGCGAACGCGGCATCACCATTTTCGCCAAGCCGACCTCGGTTGAGTGGAAAGGCCTGCGCATCAACATCGTTGATACCCCGGGCCACGCCGACTTTGGCGGCGAAGTCGAGCGTATCCTCAGCATGGTTGACGGTGTTGTCTTGCTCGTCGATGCTGCCGAAGGCCCGATGCCACAAACCAAATTCGTAACCTCAAAGGCGCTCGCTCTCGGCCTGCGCCCGATCGTGGTTCTCAACAAAGTCGACAAAACCGACGCCGAGCCCGACCGCGCGCTGGATGAATGCTTTGATCTCTTCGCATCGCTTGATGCCGACGATGATCAGCTCGATTTCCCGCATATGTACGCCTCAGGCCGCTCAGGCTGGGCCGATCACGAGCTTGACGGCCCGCGCAAAGACCTCTCGGCGCTGTTTGACCTCATCGTCAATCACGTCCCTGCGCCCAAGCAGGTCAAGCGTCAGGACGAAGACTTCAGCATGCTGGCGACAACGCTTGGCGCCGATGCCTTTGTTGGCCGCGTTCTCACAGGTCGCGTTGAAAGCGGTAAGCTCAAAGTCGGCGCAACCGTGCAGGCGCTCAGCCGTGTTGGCCAAAAGATCGAACAGTTCCGCGTCACCAAAATTCAGGCGTTCCGCGGTCTTGCCCAGCAAGACATCGAAGAAGCCCAAGCCGGTGACATCGTCTCCATCGCAGGGATGTCAAAAGCCACCGTGGCCGACACGATCTGTGCACTTGCCGTTGATACGGCCCTGCCCGCACAGCCGATCGATCCGCCCACAATCACCGTGACCTTCGGCATCAACGACAGCCCGCTTGCAGGCCGCGAAGGCAAGAAAGTCCAGAGCCGCGTCATCCGTGACCGCCTCATGAAAGAAGCCGAAAGCAACGTGGCCATCAAAGTCACCGACACTCCCGGCGGCGAAGCCTTTGAAGTGGCTGGCCGCGGCGAGCTTCAGATGGGCGTTCTCATCGAGAACATGCGTCGCGAAGGTTTTGAGCTGGGCATTTCCCGCCCCAAAGTTCTGCTGCGTGAAGAAGACGGCCAGACACTGGAGCCAATCGAAGAAGCCACAATCGACGTGGATGACGAATACTCGGGTGTCGTGATCGAGAAGCTCACGGGCGGACGCAAAGGCGATCTGGTTGAAATGCGCCCCGCAGGTGCAGGCAAGACCCGCATCATCGCGCATGTTCCGTCACGTGGCCTCATCGGCTACCACGGCGAGTTCCTCACCGACACACGCGGCACAGGTGTTCTCAACCGTGTGTTCCATGGCTGGGCACCGCACAAAGGCCCAATGCCAGGCCGCCGTGCAGGCGTTCTGATCTCCATGGAAGATGGCGAGGCCGTGGCCTATGCGCTCTGGAACCTTGAAGACCGTGGCAAAATGTTCATCGGCGCGCAAACCAAGATCTACCAAGGTATGATCATCGGCGAGCACAGCCGCGAGAACGACCTGGAAGTGAACCCGCTGAAAGGCAAAAAGCTTACCAACGTCCGCGCCTCGGGCACAGACGAAGCCGTGCGCCTGACAACGCCGATCACGCTCAGCCTTGAAGAGGCCATCGCCTATATCAACGATGACGAGCTGGTCGAAGTCACGCCCAACTCGATCCGGATGCGCAAACGCTACCTCGACCCGCACGAGCGCAAGCGCGAATCGAAAAAGCTCTGATACAAAAAGCCCCGCTCAATCGAGCGGGGCTTTTTCGTAGGCGCTGTTGTCAGGGCTTACTTGGGCGGCTCTATCAAAATACGCCCCGTCACACGCAGCGCCCCGTCTTTCAGCTCGGTCACGATGACCTCGCCCGACTGCGGAAACACCCCGGTGAGCGCCGTGATGTTCACCTGATGGGTCACAAGCAGCCTGCGCCCCCCTGTCTCTGCCAAGGTCGCCAGCGTTGCAGCTGTCTGCCCCGCACGGTCGCCTTGCCCCGCAAAGAAAGAGTTGAGCGACGGCAACACCTCAGGCGCACCCAAATCGAGCAGCTCGGCCGTGTCACGGCACCGACACCAAGCGCTTGTCCAGACCGTGTCAAACCCGATGTCGCGCGCAGCAAATTGTGCCCCAATATCAGAAGCTTGCGCCCGTCCGCGCGCGTCCAGGTTGCGCTGTGTCGCGCAGTCGTCGACCTGAAATCCGCTGGGGTCACCGCCCCCCGGCGCAAGCGCGTGGCGCATCAGGACAATCGCATCATCTGCCTTGAGCGCATCCCAGTCGTTGGCGACCGCCGTGTGTGGCACAAGCCAGCACAGCGCAGCCACCAAGCCTGCGAGCCTCAGCCTCATTCGCTGGTCTCGACAACCATCAATTCGCGCTCCGATGCACCTTTGGCAAAAGACAGCGCCTCTTGGTAGGCGGCCGAGTTGTAGCAGTCCACAGCCGCCTCAAGCGTGGGGAACTTCGCCACGACATTGCGGGGGCGCTCCTTGCCTTCCAGCTGAACAAACCGCGCACCGCGAGCGATAAACTCACCTCCATGCGCAGCAATAGCTGGCCCCGCAAGCTCTGCATATTTTGCATAGGGCTCAGGGTCGGTCACGGTCACATGTGCAATCCAAAGTGCTGGCATTTATCCCTCCAATACCGCTTTTGCCGCCGCAATTGCGGCTTCAGCCTTGCTCGCGTCGGCACCGCCGCCTTGAGCCATATCCGCGCGCCCGCCGCCACCTTTGCCGCCAAGCGCAGGCACAGCCGCTTTCACTAGATCTACCGCCGAGACACGATCGGTCAGATCAGCGGTCACACCCGCCGCAACGGCGGCTTTGCCGCCCGTATCGGCAATGAGCAGCACAGCCCCTGAGCCAAGGCGGCTCTTATGCTCATCAATCAGCGCTGGCAGGTCTTTGCCCGAAACACCCGAGAGCACCTGCGCAATCAGCTTCACACCGTTGATCTCTACAGGCTCGGCCCCACCCGAGGCCGCACCGCCCGCCATCGCCAGCTCGCGGCGCAGCTGCGCCACCTCGTTGGCCAGCGCCTTGCGCTCATCCATCAGCGCTTTCACACGCGCAGGCACATCTGCGGCTGGCGTCTTCAGCTCAAGCGCCAGCTCCGCGACCCGCGCATCCTGCGCGCACAGATAGTCAAACGCAGCCTTGCCCGTGAGCGCCTCGATGCGGCGCACACCCGCGCTAGACGCCGAGTCGCCTAGCAGCACGAACAGGCCGATATCCCCCGTCTGGCGCACATGCGTGCCACCACACAGCTCGATCGAGTAGGTGTGCCCGTCACTGCCCTTGCCCGAGCCAGAAGCGTGGCCCATCGAAACAACGCGCACCTCGTCGCCGTATTTCTCGCCAAAGAGCGCCTGCGCGCCAAGTTCACGCGCCTCATCAGGTGTCATCACCCGTGTCACAACAGGCGCGTTCTGGCGGATATACTCGTTCACCTCGGCCTCAACCTGCTTGATCTGCGCAAGATCGAGCGCTTTGGAGTGGCTGAAATCAAAGCGCAGGCGGTCATCTGCATTCAGCGAGCCGCGTTGCGCCACATGGTCACCAAGGGCTGCGCGCAGCGCCTCGTGCAAAAGGTGTGTCGCCGAGTGGTTCGCACGGATCGCGGAGCGGCGTGTGTGATCCACCTCAAGCGAAACCGTATCGCCCACGCTCAAGCCCCCCTCACCCACGGTGATCATATGGCCAAAGACCTTGCCATCAGCGTGCTTGCGCGTGTCGGTTATGCGGCTCACCTGCCCCATATTCTCAAGGCGGCGCAGCAAACCACTGTCTCCCACCTGTCCACCGGACTCGCCATAAAAGGGCGTCTGGTTGAGCACAGCCCAGCCCTCTTGGCCCGCCTCAAGCTTCGTGACGCGCGCACCATCGACCACAAGCGCCAGCACCTGCCCCTCGGCCACTTCGGTATCGTAGCCAAGAAACTCGGTCACGCCTGCATCATCGGCAATGTCAAACCATACCGCCGCATCGGCCGCATCGCCCGAGCCAGACCATGCCGCGCGCGCCTTGGCCTTTTGCTCGGCCATCGCGGCCTCAAAGCCGTCAACATCCACTTCGCGGCCCTTTTCGCGCAGCGCGTCTTGTGTGAGATCGAGCGGGAAGCCGAATGTATCATAGAGCTTGAACGCCGCCTGCCCTGAGAGCGCCGCCCCCTCGCCAAGCCCGTCCAGCTCGTCATCCAGAAGTTTCAAACCGCGCTCAAGCGTCTGCTTGAAACGGGTCTCTTCGAGCAGGAACGTTTCTTCGATCAGCGCCTGCGCATGGCCAAGCTCGGCATAAGCCCCGCCCATCTGGCGCACAAGTGACGGCACAAGCTGGTGCATCACCGGGTCTTTCGCCCCCAAAAGATGCGCATGGCGCATCGCGCGGCGCATGATACGGCGCAAAACATAGCCGCGCCCGTCATTGGAGGGCATAACACCGTCGGCGATCAGAAACGCGGTTGAGCGCAGATGGTCGGCAATCACGCGGTGGTGCACGTTTTGCGCGCCAAACGGGTCCACACCCGTCGCCTCTGCAGAGGCCTCGATCAGCGCTTTGAACAGGTCGGTGTCGTAGTTGTCATGGCTGCCCTGCAAAAGCGCGCCAATCCGCTCAAGGCCCATGCCAGTGTCAATCGATTGCATATCAAGGTCGCGCATAGAGCCGTCTTCAAACTGCTCGTTCTGCATGAAAACAACGTTCCAGATCTCGATAAAGCGGTCGCCATCTTCCTCGGGGCTACCGGGAGGGCCCCCCCAAATATGGTCGCCGTGGTCATAGAAAATCTCGGTGCACGGCCCGCAAGGCCCCGTTGGGCCCATCTGCCAGTAGTTGTCAGAGGTGGCGATCCGGATGATCCGCTCTTCCGGTACGCCCAGCTTCTTCCAGATGTTAAACGCCTCATCGTCAGTGTGGTAAACCGTCACCGTGAGGCGGTTCTTGTCGATGCCAAACACCTCGGTCACCAGCTCCCAAGCATAGGCAATCGCCTCTTCCTTGAAGTAATTGCCAAAGCTGAAGTTGCCCAGCATCTCGAAAAACGTGTGGTGGCGGGCCGTATAGCCGACATTGTCGAGGTCGTTGTGCTTACCGCCCGCGCGCACACACTTCTGCGAGGTGGTCGCGCGGTTGTAATCACGCGTCTCAACCCCTGTGAACAGGTTCTTGAACTGCACCATACCCGAATTGACAAACATCAACGTCGGATCATTGCGCGGCACAAGCGGGCTGGACGCCACAATCTTGTGACCCTGCTTTTCAAAGTAATTCAGGAAGGTGGAGCGGATTTCGTTAAGGCTTGGCATATGATTTTCCGACATGATTTGACCCGTCACGGTTTAGCCGCCACGCAAGCTCATGTCCACATGACAAAAGCGCCAGAGCATTGCAGCTCTGGCGCTTTCCAAGTCAAATGAAGCGTGCTTCAGCTTTCCAGCAGGTCGTCGTCTTCGCCGGCTTTGGCTTTTTTCGCCGGCTCGGGCTTCTTGCCATCAAATTCAAGCCCGTGTGCCGCACGGATCTTGTCTTCAATGTCATAGGCCATCTCGGGGTGGTCTTTCAGGTACTGACGCGCATTTTCACGCCCCTGCCCGATCCGCTCATCGCCGCAGCTGAACCATGCGCCCGATTTTTGCACGATCCCGAGGTTCACACCAAGGTCAAGCAGCTCGCCTGTCTTGGAAATGCCCTCACCATACATGATGTCAAATTCCACCTGCTTGAAGGGCGGTGCGACCTTGTTCTTCACCACTTTCACGCGGGTCTGGTTGCCGACCACTTCGTCACGGTCTTTGAGCGCGCCGATGCGGCGGATATCAAGCCGTACCGAGCTGTAGAATTTCAGCGCGTTGCCGCCTGTCGTTGTTTCGGGGCTGCCAAACATCACACCGATCTTCATCCGGATCTGGTTGATGAAAATCACCATGCAGTTGGAGCGCGAGATCGAGCTGGTCAGCTTGCGCATCGCCTGGCTCATCAAGCGCGCATGCACACCCACACTTGAATCGCCCATCTCGCCCTCAAGCTCCGACTTCGGCGTAAGCGCCGCAACAGAGTCGATGACAACAAGGCTCACAGCGCCCGAGCGCACGAGTGTGTCCACAATCTCAAGCGCCTGTTCGCCGGTGTCAGGCTGGGAGATCAGCAGCTCGTCCAGATCCACGCCAAGCTTCTTGGCATATTGCGGGTCAAGCGCGTGCTCGGCGTCAACAAAGGCCGCAACGCCGCCTTTTTTCTGCTCTTCGGCCACACAATGCAGCGTCAGCGTGGTTTTGCCCGAGCTTTCAGGGCCGTAAATCTCTACAATACGTCCTTTTGGCAGACCGCCGATCCCAAGAGCGATATCAAGGCCGATAGAGCCTGTGGATGTCGATTCAATCTCCTGAATCGCGTTTTCGCTCCCCATTTTCATGATGGAGCCTTTGCCAAACTGCCGTTCGATCTGGGCCAGCGCGCTGTCGAGCGCCTTCTGTTTGTCTGTGTCGCGCTTGTTTTTCATGTTCAAAAGGTCTGCCGTTGCCATTGTTCTTCGTCCTTATTTCACACCCACCGCCAAGCGGCAATCACTGCATATGTTCCTGTCTTGTTCTGTATGAGACCAAAAGTGGAACATATCAATAAAAATTTTATGAATGTCACTGTTTGCGAAACTGGTTAAAGATTGGTTTACAGCTCAAAGACAAACGAAAGCAGGCAGATGCTGATCTTTTCAAAAGCCAAACTTGTGCTCTTCTCTGTGCCCAAAACAGGCACAACCGCGCTTGAAACAGCTCTTGCGCCTCATGCTGCCATGGCTGTTCTGGATCCTCCCGAGCTCAAGCACTCGCCTGTCTACCGCTACAACCGATTCTTCCGTCCCATGGTCGAGAAGTTCATAGGCGAAGATGTGGCAACCGTCGCCCTCATCCGCGAGCCTGTCAGCTGGCTTGGCAGTTGGTATCGCTACCGCCAGCGCGCCTTTCTGGCCGGCAAACCCGTCTCGACCCAGGATATGAGCTTTGAAGACTTTGTCGCAGCCTATCTGGCCGAAGCGCGCCCCGCCTTTGCCAATGTCGGCTCGCAAGCCAAATTTGTTGAAGCGCGCCCCAATGGCACCTCGATCAGCCACTATTTCCGCTACGAGAATATGGACGCTTGCGTGGCGTTTTTACAAGAACGGCTCGATGTCGAGATCGCGCTGCCCAAAGTGAATGTCTCGCCCAAACAGGACATGACACTTTCGCCCGAGCTGGCCGCGCGCCTCAAGGCCGCCTGCCGCGCCGACTTTGAGCTTTGGGCCTCTATTGACTGATCTCGACAGGCTCCGCTGTGGCCGCCTGCACCATCTCGGCCAAGTCGCTCAGCGAAAACGGTTTTTGCAAAAAGCTTGAATTCTCGATTTCGAGGCCATTGTCGCTGAACACATCTTCAGCATAGCCCGACATAAAGACAACCTTCACATTGCCGCGCCGTTTGCGTGCTTCCAGCACCCATTCGGGGCCTTTGAGGCCCGGCATGATCACATCACTGACAAAGACATCGATGTGCACAGAGCGGTCTTTGACAATCTCCAGCGCCTCTTCGCCAGAGCCCGCCTCCAGCACAGAAAACCCCTTGAGCTTCAGCGCCCGCGCCGCAAATGCGCGGACAGGGGCTTCATCTTCAACCAGCAGAACCGTGGCGTCGCTGCGCGCCTCAACCGCGGGTGCCGCGACTGGCAGGCTCACGGGGGCCGCGGGCTGCTCACTGTCTTGGGCTGGCAGAATGACGGTAAAGCAGCTGCCCTTGCCGACCGTGCTATCGGCAAAGATAAACCCGCCTGTCTGCTTCACAATCCCATAAGCCGTCGAAAGCCCCAGCCCCGTGCCCTCGCCTGTGCGTTTGGTGGTGAAGAACGGCTCGAAAATCTTTTGCAGCTTATCCGTCGGAATCCCGGTGCCCTCGTCAATCACCTTGATCGACACATACATCCCCACAGGGACTTCGGCACGGTCACGGGACATAGGTGTTGTGAGCGTCAGCGCCTCAGTGCGAATACGCACGGTGCCGCCTTTGCGCATCGCATCGCGTGCATTCACCACAAGGTTCATCACCACCTGCTCGATCTGGCGTTTGTCGGCGCGGATGGTCAGGCTGTCGGCCGCGTGCTCAAACTCAAGCTGCACCGTCTCCCCCACAAGGCGGTTCAACAGATGCGTCAGGTCAGACAAGGTCTCCTGAACATCAATCGTCTGGGGCCGCAGGGTCTGCTTGCGCGAAAAGGCAAGAAGCTGGCTCACAAGAGAAGCCGCGCGGTTGGCATTCTGGTTGATCTGCTCAAGGTCGGTATAGTCCGGGTCGGCCTCGTCCCGCTTGTGCATCAAAAGATCACAATGGCCCGTAATTGCTGTGAGCAAGTTATTGAAATCATGGGCCACACCGCCCGCCAGCTGGCCGATGGCCTGCATCTTCTGGCTCTGCACAAACTGCGCTTCCAGCGTCTTCAGTTCGGTCGCATCGTTCAGCACCGCCACGAGCACCTGCTCGTCTCCGTCCCGCGCGGCCTTCAGGGTGACTTGAACAAAGGTCTCAAAGTCGCTGCACCGCACCTTGAGAAACTCCGACTGGCGGCTCACGCGCCCCAAAATCGTATCATGCAACCAGTCTTTGATCGAGCGGCCCAGCCCCTCCAGCAAAACCCCGAGGCTCTCCCCGATGATGTCTTCCCGCCCCAAAAGGTCGCGCGCCATCTTATTGCCGGCAATGACCACACCATCAGGCGCAAGCTTCAAGAGCGGCACAGGCAGCTCATCAAAAAAGCGCTGGTTTTCAGGCATTTCAACAACGTTTTCTTGCGTCGGCACAAAGGCCAGCTCGCGCCGCCCCGCACCAAGGCACAGCTCGCTCACAACACAGGCCACCGTGCCGCTCTCGGTGTTGACCTCTTGCAGGCGGTCAATTTTGACAGGCAGATTGGGCACAATACGGTCCAGCGTCTTGACCCGCTCGCCAAAAAACCGCCGCGCCGTCTCGTTCATGAACAAAACAGTGTTTTGACGCCCCACTACGACAACAGGCAAGGCATCCGAGCCGCTGAGGCCGCTTTCCGCGCGCGCAGGGGGCAAATCTTCCAGACGCCAGAGCGCGCCCCCGTCCCGCAACCGGTGGCAAGAGACACGCAAATGCGCGTCTTGCAGCACAATGTCTTCTTTGGCCGCACCCACAGCCGTGGCCTGCATATAGAGCCGCGTCACAAGGCCCGTGGGGCTGCTCACCAGCGTTGAGAGCGCAGCAACAACCGTCTGGGGCTTGTCGGCAAACTTCTCGATCGCCGTGCTGTTAAAGTACCAGATCGCGCCGACATCATCAGCCACAAAGCAAGACGCCGCATCATGGGCCACAAATTCAGCAACAATCTTTTGGCCACGTTTGTTCAGCATCTGGAAGCGCAGCGAAACCGCAACGCTGATCACCATCAGGAAAAACAGGCTTGAGCCCACAACAGCCGCGCCCAGCCTGAGCGGCATAGTTGGCGCAAGATAGGCCAAGCCGAACGCGGCACAGGCCAGCAGCAGCAAAGTAGACGCGCGCGGCACAAGCCGCATCGACACTTTGGTCGCCGTGTCAGGGGTGAAAGCGATGTGGCTCACAAAATTTAAGCTCCATTCTAGGCTCACGCGGGTATACGCCACAAAGCGTTAACCCAAGATTAAGACCTGACTGGAAAAAACTCACTTAAAAAGTGTAACCCTATACTTTCTTTCTCGCAAATAGTGCGCCAAAGAAGCCATCACCGCCCATAGACGGATGCCAGCGCTGGCTGGATGTGCACACCCACTCAGGGCATTCGGCCTCAAACCGTGCCACCATCTCTTCATTTTCACGTCGCAAAATCGAGCAGGTCACATAGGCCAATGTGCCCGCGTCAGCCACATGGCCCCGCGCGGCTTTCAGCACCTCGAGCTGGGCTTCGCCAAGCTCTTGCAGGCGCTCTTCTGTCAGCCGCCATTTGCCCTCGGGCGCACGGCGCCATGCGCCAGAGCCCGAGCAAGGCGCATCACACAAGACCAGATCAAAGGCAGGTTCCGCGGCTAGCTCTTCCGGCGTTCTGATCGCAATCGCCGCACCTGCGCGCGTGCTGCGCGCTGGCAGGTCTTTCATGCGCTCGGGTGCAATATCGCTGGCCACAATCCGTGCATCGGTCTGTGCAGTCATGGCCAGGCTCTTGCCGCCACCACCTGCGCAATAGTCAAGCACACGCGCTGTGCCCTCAAGCGGCAGCCAATCCACAACAGCCTGGCTGGCCGCGTCTTGCAGCTCGACAAACCCGTCATCAAACGCATGGGTCAGCCGCACGCGGCGCCCACCTTCCACAACCCGCAGGGCCGTGGGCGAGAGCGGATGGGGCTCTGTGACAACCCCCTCCTCAGCCAAGGCCGCTTGGGCCTCAGCCACTGTCGCCATGACCGTGTTCACCCGCAAAAAGACATCGGCACGCTCGCGCATCAGAGCCGCTTCAGCCCCCGCTTCAGCGCCCAAGGCCGCCTCGAACTCCGGCCAGAGCCAATCAGGAATATCCGCCGCCTCAGCGCCCGCAACAGCCGCGCGCCCGCCTGCGAGCTCGTCTTCACTCAGAGGTTGGGGCGCATGGCCCTCCCCCGAGAAGATACTGGCCAAATCCGTGCCATTTGCGCGCAATGCGCCCAGCATCAGGCTGCGCCCTGTTGGCACCTCTGCACCGCCAAGGGCGGCATAGCTGCGCATACAGCGCAGGGCCTGAAACACATGGTCGCGCACAGCGGCCCGGTCTTTGGACCCCGCAAAGCGGCTGCCACGCGCCCAGGTGGTCAGCGCCTTTTCAGCCGCTGTCCCCTCAAGGATCATATCCAGAATTTCACTGGCCGAAGCTACACGTGCAGCTGGAGTCATCACATCACCCGATAGTTGGGACTCTCGCGTGTGATCTGCACGTCGTGGACGTGACTTTCCTTCAGCCCTGCCCCCGTGATCTTCACAAAGCGACAGTTTTTTCGCATATCCGCCACAGTGGCGTTGCCTGTATAGCCCATAGCCGCCCGAAGGCCGCCCACAAGCTGGTGAACCACAGCCGAGGCCGAGCCTTTGTAAGGCACCTGCCCCTCGATACCCTCAGGCACGAGTTTGTCGCTTGCAGCGTCTTTCTGGAAGTACCGGTCAGCCGAGCCACGCGCCATAGCGCCAAGGCTGCCCATACCGCGGTAGGATTTGAACGAGCGCCCCTGATACAGGATCACTTCGCCGGGGCTTTCATCGGTGCCCGCAATCATACTGCCAACCATGGCGCATGACGCGCCAGCCGCGATGGCCTTGGCAAAATCACCCGAGAACTTGATGCCACCATCGGCAATGATCGGCACATCGCCTGCGGCTTGAGCGCTGTCCATAATGGCGGTCAGCTGGGGCACGCCCACACCTGCCACCATCCGCGTGGTGCAGATCGAGCCGGGGCCAATGCCCACTTTCACAGCGTCAGCGCCCGCATCAATCAGCGCGCGCACAGCTTCGCCCGTGGCCACATTGCCGGCAATCACTTGCAGCGAGCTTGAGAGCGCCTTGGCCCGTTTCACAGCTTCGATAACCCCCGCCGAATGGCCGTGCGCCGTATCAATCACAACAATATCACAGCCCGCATCCACAAGCGCCTCGGTGCGCTCAAAGCCGCTGTCGCCCACGCTGCTGGCCGCCGCAACGCGCAAGCGCCCCAGCTCGTCTTTGCAAGCGGTCGGGTTGAGCACGGCTTGCTCGGTGTCGCGCAGTGTCAGAAGCCCTGTGAGCTTGCCACTGCCATCATGCACCAGCAGTTTTTCAATGCGGCGGGCGCGCATCAGGCTCTTGGCCTCTTCCAGCTCGGCAGGCTCTTGCAGCATGGCAAGGTTCTCAGAGGTCATCATCGCGTGCACAGGCGTATCATCCGAGCTTGCAAAGCGCATGTCGCGGTTGGTCAAGATGCCCACAACACGGCCCTCGTGGTCAACCACGGGGAAGCCGGTAAAGTTGTAGCGCTCTACCAGCGCCTTGGCGTCGGCAAGCGTCTGATCCACGGTCAAGGTCACAGGGTTGTAAACGATCCCGCTCTCAAAGCGCTTCACACGGCGCACTTCGCGGGATTGCTCTTCAACACTCAGGTTCTTGTGAACCACCCCGATGCCGCCCGCTTGGGCCATAGCAATCGCCATGCGCGCTTCGGTCACGGTGTCCATGGCCGAGCTGAGCAAAGGGATATTCATGCGAATATTGCGCGTCACAAATGTGCGCGTGTCTGCGGTGCTCGGCAATACGCTCGAAGCCGCAGGAACAAGTAAAACATCATCGAAGGTCAGCGCCTCACGAATCTCCATAGGACATCTCCAAATCAGGGTTCGTTTGACGCCTCCCTATTTCATGCATTGCCTGTGAGGGAAAGTCTAAAGTCAGGCTTTGGCCGCATTGGTCTTGAGCGCGAGCTGCCCTGTCATCCACATCCGGATCACCTTCACCGCAACATAGGGCACCACCACGCTGCCAGCCGCCAGCGCAACACCGCCCACCACACGCTCAAACGCACCGCCGCTTGCATTGGCAAAGTTGAGCATCGCCGCCGCAAAAGCTGTGAGCGGAAAGGTAAACGACGCCCACATCGGGCTAAAGCCCGCTTCGGTGATAGACTTCCACGACACAAGCAGCGCCACCAAGATCACAATCGCCACAGCCGAAAAGACCCGCGCCATCAGCACCATCTCGGGGAAAGCCTCAGGCGGAAAGCCCACGGCCACCGTGGTAAACAGCGACGCAGGCGCAAGGTGGATCGCCAGCATCGGGCGCAAAGGTGCGGGCGGCACACGTTTGACCAGCTGCACAAGGCTCACCAGCCAGATCGCCACCGCGATTGCAACCGCAGACCAGAAGAGCGCCTCGGCCAAAGCATATTTGCCAAGGTTCACAGCCGAAACCGCCGCCACAATAAAGCCGACAAAGCTCAGGTGCCACAAAGGCGTCACCTGACGTTGCTCTTTGGGGCCTGACACCAGGACATAGATCACGAGGAGCGCCATGAAGAGATGCATCCCAAGCGCCACAGACAGCAGCCTGTCCGCCCAAAGCGGCGCAACCGCCACAAGCCCTGCGGCCAAAGCCGAGAAACACACAGCAAAAGCCGCCATGCCGCCGCGCCCGGGCAAAATCCGCATATCTTCAATCAACGTGCCCACCCGCCGCGTCAGCTTGCGGGCGTAGGCCACCGTGGCAATCAGGAAAAGACCAACAACCCCGCCCAAAAGCGCCTCGGAAATACCCGCAGGCACAACAGAGCTGTTCGCCGCCGCGCGCCACGCCAGAACCAGCCCGAAAAGCCCCAAAATCAACGAGAAAATCGCAGGTGGCGTTTGCTCGCCAAAGCCTGTCTTGGACCGCATCACATTCTCCTTACCGAATATATGGCCTAGCCTTACGCCCATCAGGGCCAAAGGCCAAGCCCCTCTGCGTCGCACCCTCGCACAGGCGCGGCCAAGCCACGGCGGCAGCGTCTACCACGACGTGCTGGAGCTGCTGCAACACGTGGCCCAATCACACGAGATCGTCGGCATAGACCTTGTCGAAGTCGCCCCCGACTATGACCCATTAGGCAGCACAAGCCCCCTCGCAGCGCAGGTTCTGCTGAACCTACTGGGGGGGGGGCGGGTTGGTGCGCAGTATGGGCAACGCGTAAGCAA
>NZ_CBFHTG010000014.1:0-46955 GCF_965658795.1 Lentibacter sp.
GAAGCCCAGCCATTGCCTGTGCTGGTCCATGTCAGCTCGCGCATCACGCTGTCATGGCTGCCGAGAATTATGATCCCGATCACATAGCCGATTGCGAGAAGGATGAGCGAGCCGAAGGCTTGCTCCGCGCCCAAGAAGAACAGCCGTCTTTTCTTCTTGGGGGGAGGTGCAAGATGCGGGCGCATCAATTCACGATGTGTTCTTCTTTGACGAACATATTGGCCCATGCCCGCTCGATCAGATCAGGGGACATTTTGTAAGGGATGCCCTCAAAGTCGCAGATGGCGCGCATCTGGTCGATGAGGAAGCCTGGCTGATAGTTGGCGTAGATGTTGTCGATTGTCGGGTATTTGACCTTGAGCAGGTGCACGAGGGCGGCCTCGTCGAGCTCCATCTTTTTGGCGCGGGCGACCATGGCGAAGATTTTGAGGAAGTTCTCCTGATCGGGGCCGTCGATCTTTATTTTGAAGAAGATACGGCGCAGCGCGGCTTGGTCAAAGATCTTGTTGGGGTGGAAGTTGGTGGAGAAAATCACCAGCGTGTCAAAGGGCACTTCGAATTTCTCGCCGGATTGCAGCGCGAGGATATCCTTGCTCTCTTCGAGCGGCACGATCCAGCGGTTGATCAGCGATTGGGGCGGCTCTTTCTGGCGGCCAAGGTCATCGACGATGAAGATACCGCCCGTGGACTTGAGCTGGAGCGGCGCTTGGTAGGTGCGCGCGGTCGGGTTGTAGACGAGATCAAGCATATCAAGCGAAAGCTCGCCCCCTGTGATCACTGTGGGGCGGTCGCACTTCACGTAGCGGGTGTCAAAGGTGACACGGCGGCGCAGCGCTGTCGGGTCTTCGGCCTCGTCGGCGACGGCGGTGTGAACGATGGGGTCATAGACGGTGATGACCTGCCCTGCATATTCGATGGCGCGCGGGACATAGACCTTTTCGCCCATCGCGTCGCGGATGCCGTTGGAGATGGAAGATTTGCCGTTGCCGGGGGGGCCGTACATGAGGATGGAGCGCCCCGCAGAGACGGCCGGGCCAAGGTGGTCAAGCAGCTCGGGTGGCAGGATGAGGTGGCCCATTGCGCCTGTGAGTTGCTCGCGTGTCACCTGAATGTTGCGGATCGACTGGCGCTTGACCTGCTCGCGGTAGACCGCAAGGGGAACGGGCATGGCGCCGAAATATTCGGACTGGGACAGCGCATCAAGCGTGCGCGATTTGCCCCCATCGGTGAGCTGGTAGCCCATTTCGCCGCCAGAGTTGGCGTTGAGCGTGCCTGTGGCCTCGACAAGCTTGTTCTCGCGGGCGAGGTCAATCAGCTCTTGGGTGACTTGGCGGGGCAGGCAGATGGCGCGGGCCAGCTCGCTCACTTCGGTGATGTTTTTGCGAAACATGGTTTTGAGTGCAATGTCTCGCATCATCACCAAGGGAAGCTGCATATCATCAAGGGTTTTCGGGGGGGGCGGAGCCACTACGGCTGTCGGTTGCATATTCATCTGCTGCCTCGGGTTACTCAATACAAACTGGGCCGTTTTGCGCGGGCCTCTTTAGACACCAGTTTAGCGGCGTTGCGCCAACGGGCCAAACAAAAACCGTGCAAAGGCCAGTATCGGCCCATAAAGTGCAGAAAAAATGAAGAGGTTGTGATGCAGAACGCACAGGCGCGCCGTGTATTTGGGTATGTTTTGGCGGTTTTTGCCGGGCTTGTTGCACTGGCCGCGCTGCGCCCGGGGTTTGATTTTGCCAAACACGAGACAGACATGCTGCATCTTGTGGATATTGTGCTGCGCCTTGAGGGCGGGGCCCGGCTGCATGAAGATGTCATGACGCCTCTCGGCTTCTGGAGTGTCGCGCCCTTTGTCTTGCTTAAGCAGGCGGGGCTGGGCCTTGGCGCTGCGCTAAAGTGGGGGCAGATCGCTGTGGCGGCGCTGCTTGTTGTGCCAGCCTGCTGGGTGGGCGTGAGCCGTATGCGCAGCGTGCCGCTGGCGGTGGCGTTTGCGGCGGCTGTGCTTTTGCTGGCGGCGGGGCTGGTCTATGGCGGGGCCGATGCGAAGCTGTCGTTGTCGATGCACTACAACCGCTGGGCTTGGGCTGTTGTCTTTCCGGCTTTGGCGCTGGTTGTGCTGCCGGCACAGCGGGCGGGCTTTTGGGCCGATGCGCTGGTGATCGGCGCGGCGATGGCTGCGCTTGTCTTGATCAAGGCAACTTACTTTGTGGCCTTTGCGCCTGCGGTGATCTTTGGGTTGCTTTTGCGTGGGCAAGGCAAAGTGCTGGCGGGCGCGGTGGCTGTCGGGCTTTCGGTGCTGGCGGTGCAAACGCTCTTTTTGGGGCTTGGCTTCTGGCAGGCTTATGTGGGCGATCTTTTGGCTGTGGCCGCGTCAGAGGTGCGCCCGCAGCCCGGGCAAGGCTGGGCGCAAGTCATGCTCTCGCCTGCCTATGCGGCAGGAACGCTTTTGGCGATGGGGTCGGTCTTGTGGCTGCGCAGCAAGCACAAGGACGAGCCTGCGGGGCTGATCCTTGCTCTTGTGCTGCCCGGGGCGATTTATGTTTCGTATCAGAACTTTGGCAACGACCCGCTTTGGCTTGTGCTTTGGGGGCTGCTCTTTTTGGCCTTGGCGGCGCGCTATAATGGCGAGCGCTGGCTGGGCCTTGTGGGAGCCTTGGCGCTGGCACTGGCTGCAAGCCCGCTTCTCAACATTGCTACGAGCCCTCTGCGCCACGTGCTGCAACCGCAGGCTGCTTTTGCGCCTTTGCTGGCGGCGCACCCTGATTTGCGCGGGGTTGAGGCGCGGTTTGGTCCGCCTTTGGGCACGTTTGCCTTGGGGGAGGAAGACGGGCAATGCACGCTTGCGGGCGGCGCTGTGGCGCATATGCGGCTGATGGCGCAACGGCTGGAAGACGCAGGGCTTGGCGGTGAGCCTGCCTATGTGGCGGGGCTGTTCAACACGCTGTGGATGTTTGGTGACTTTGTGCCGCTTACGGGGGGCGCACCGTGGTATTATGGCGGGCTCCCCGGGATTGAGAGCGCGCGTCTTTTTGTGCTGCCGGAATGTAGCTTTAAGCCCGCATTCAAAGAGCTTGTGATGCAAGAGATCACACGCCGCGGTATTGTGCTGACGCCTGTTTATCAGGATGATATTCTGGCGGCGTTCAGGCTTCAGCTGCCAAAGTAAGTGCCCATGAGAATATAGATTGCCAAAGTGCCGCCAAGGCTGAAGCCCATCGGGAAATCAGGGCCGACAGTCCAGCTTTTCCAATCGGGGGCCAGAGTGCGCAGCTTGGTGTTTTTGGCGATGCGGTGGGTGAGGAACGCGGCCAGAAGATTGGCCGCATAGAGCGCCAGCAGGAGCCGTAAATCGCCAAGGGCGATGAAGGGCGCGGCGGCGGCTGCAAACTTGGCATCACCTGCGCCCAAGGCGCCTGCGGCGTTGAGCACGACACCTGCCAGAAGCACGATGCCGAACTGTGCCAAGCGCCAGAGGTAGGTGTCAAATGGCATGACGAAAAGGCCCAGCAGCACAAAGACAGCCAGCAATGCCCCCACGGCTTTGTTGGGGATCTTCATGATGCGCAGATCGCTCCAGGCCACCCAGATGCAGATGGGCAGAACGAAGGGCAAAAACAGCCATGCGGCGTGTGTTGTCAGCTCCATGACGGGCTAGTTTGAGACGTTGCTGTCAAGCGCGCGCAACGAGCGCACAGCGGCTTCAAAGTGCTGCGGGTGCGTGTTGATCGCTTCGCGCAGCAGGCCTTTGCCTGTCTCGACATCGCCTTGCTTGATGGCTGAAAGGCCAAGCGTGTGCAAAAGCTGGGCGCGCTCGACCTGTGTCATGGGAATGACGGGCAGGTTGTAATCGCGCTGGGCACCACGGGCCAGAACCATATTGTTTTTGGCGGTGAAGAGCGTGTTGTCTTGGCGGATGGCATCCGCGAAGAGGCGCTCGGCTTCTTTGAACTCGCCGCGGGTGAGCTTGGAGTAGCCCCAGTTGTTGAGCACGCCAGAGGGGCGTGTTGTCAGGCCAACGGCGGTTTCATAGAAGCTATCGGCTTTTTTCCACTCTTTGTTGCTGTCAGCGACCATGGCTTCAAGGCGGTAGCGCTTGAAGGTTTCAAAGGTCGGCGGGACAAGGTCGAGTGTTTCTTCGGCTGTCTTCCAGTCGCCCGCGCGGATGAGCGCATCGGCGTAATCGACACGGTCTTCTTCGGTTGCGTCATCGGACTTCATCAGGGTGGCATAGACCGGCACAGCCTCGGAAGGGCGCTTGGCGCGAATGAGCGATTGGCCAAGGCCGCGCTGGAGATCGGCACGGTCGGGGTTTTCGCTGACGGAGCGCTTGAAGTAGTTCACCGCTTCGTTCGGGTCTGCCACGGTGAGCATGATGTCACTAAGGTTGCTTTCATCCACGACGTTTACGTCTTGAAAGGCGCGGTCAACGGCTTGGTCACCCGCTTTTTGGCAGCCAGCCAAAAGCGCCGCGCTCAAAAAGCATACGGGAAGTACTCTTAAATGGCGCATGTGCCTGCGTCCTTATTACTGTCTCAGCCTCGTCATGGTATCGATCTTATGAGGAAGTCGCTGCTTCCGCGCCGTACCAATTTATAATTTTGCTCTTCTTCTATAGCGGTATCATAGTCCGAATTTGTGGATTTTGCCAACGCTAAGCGTAGATTATCGCGAATAGAGTCGCTTTGGCCATCATCGAGTGCATAGGCACGCTGAAATATTTGTGCAGCTTCGGCATATTCGCCACGCTCCATGAGCACGACACCGAGATTGTTCCAGGCTTCTGGCACGGCATCGTCCTTGTCGGTGGCGCGGCGCAAGAGCTTTTCGGCCTGACCGAGCCGTCCGAGGCCTATGTTGGCCGAGCCAAGGGCTGAGAGGATATCAACGGTGAGGCCTTGCTGGCCTGCGGCGCGGGTGAAGGCGCGCAGCGCCAGCTCGTATTCGCCTGCTGCCATCAGCCGGTGGCCGACGAGAAGCCCGTCTACGGCCTCGGCCCCCGTCGCGCGGCCCGGCGCAAAGGGGCTGTCTTTGGATGTGCTGAGGCCGCCCGAAGAACAGGCGGCCAAAGAAATCAGAAGCGGGGATGCCAGCAACAGCCCGAAGCGGCGGTAATTCATAAAAGCCCTACATATTGCCCAACTGCGTGATGCCATGCACCGAAGGCCCAACCAGAATGATCAGGAGCGGCGGCACCGTCAGCATCATTGTGGCAAGTGTCATCTTGGTTGGCAACTTGTTCGCGGCTTCTTCTGCGCGCATGACGCGTTTATCACGCATTTCGGCAGAATAGACGCGCAAGGCATCGGAAATGGGCGTGCCGAAGGCTTGGGACTGGTTGAGCACGGTCACAAAACTTGCGATGTCTTGCGATCCGCAGCGCTCGGCCATGTCGTTGAGCACGGTGGCTTTATCCTTGCCAGCCTTCATCTCGTGGGAGACGATTTCCAGCTCGTCGGCCAGATCGGCGCAAGAGGGGCGCACTTCTTTTGAGACGCGGATGATGGATTGCTCCATCGACTGGCCCGCCTCAACGCAGACCAAAAGCATATCAAGCGAGTCAGGGAAGCCGTTGGTGAGGTTTTCTTGGCGGGTTTGCTGGCGCTTTGTGACCCAGTATTTGGGGAACATATAACCGGCAGCCCCGGGGCCGAGGATATACATGATCGTTTGCTGCATGGTCGTTTGCTCGTTTTGAACAAACATCACGAAATAGGCGACACCAAGGACAAGGAAGCCAATGCCAAGCGCGAACTGGGCGAAGTGGAAGTAGCGCACAGAATCTTTGCCGCGGTAGCCTGCTTGCATGAGCTTCAGCTTCATGCCGGCCAGCTCTTGCTCGTCCTGTGGCTCAAGGAAGTTTGCGTAGCGCTGCAGCTTTTCGTTGCGCTGTGAGCCGCGCAGCTTTTGCTTTACCTCACGGGAGTTGGAGGGCAGGCGGGTGTCGCGCTTGAGCCGCTCCAGCGGGTCACTGCGCTGCGCCATGATCATGGAGACGGCGACAAGGATGAGGATCAGCCCGAGCGAGCCCACCGCGATGAGCGGGCCAAACGGGCCAAGAACCCCTGTAAGCGTTTCGTTTAACTGGTCCATAGCGCGCTCCTTAAACCTTGATATCTGTCAGCACGCGCATGACGATCAGGTTCAGCGTGAGGAATACGGCCACAAAGATGCAGGCCGGGATGAAATAGGGGTGGTCCATGACTTCGTCATAGTAGTCGGGCTTGGAGACGTTGATGACAACGAGTGCCACCAAGGGGAAAGACGACAGGAACTTGCCCGACCACTGCGCCTCGGCGGTGATTGCTTTCACGCGACGGAAGAGGCGGAAGCGGGCACGGATCACCTGCGCAAGGCCGGCAAGGATCTCGGCGAGGTTGCCGCCGGATTGCTGCTGGATGGTCACGGCCACCGCGAGGAAGCGCAAATCTTGCAAACCGATGCGCTCGGCAAGGTCTTTGAGCGCATCGCCGACATCGCGGCCATAGGCACATTCATCGGCGATGATGCCGAACTCGGAGGCGAGCGGATCTTTGATCTCTTTGGAGACAATTTGCACAGCAGAGGCAAAGGGGTGACCCACGCGCAAGGAGCGCACCATCAGTTCGACGGCGTCAGGCAGCTGCTCTTCGATCATGGAGATGCGCTTTTTGGCCTTGGAATTGACCCAGAAGAAAATGCCTCCGATGCCGATCAGGGGCGCAAGGGCTGCGCGCACGGGCAAAGGCGAATCTGTGCCCACCGTGAGGCCGAGAAAGGCGATGACGGAGACAACGCCCATCAGCAGGATCAGCTGTACGGGAGAGAATGCCAGCGCGGCCTTTTGGGCCTTGCTTGCCAGAAGGGAGTAGAGCGGGATGCCCATCGAGCGCTTGTGCTGGTTCATTTCCTTGCGGAGTTTGTCCATCACGTCGGCACGTTTGTTGCCTTTCTGGATCATATCCAGGCGGCGGTTGACGCGGCTGTTGAGCGAGATCGAGCGGCCGAAGAGCGTCAGATAGATGCCCTCGACGAGCACAAGCACGCCGATAAAGATCAGTCCGTAGATGAGGGGTTCTGCGCTAATGGCCATGAGGCTTACTCCGCTGCAACGGGTTCAAAGATGGAAGGTGGCAAATCATAGCCCCAGAGGCGGAAGCGCTCGGAGAAGTGGCTGCGCACGCCGGTGGCTGTGAAGTGGCCGATGATTTTGTTTTCGGGGGTCAGCCCCACGCGCTGGAAGCGGAAGATTTCCTGCATCGAGATAACATCGCCTTCCATGCCTGTGATCTCGGTGATCGAGGTCATGCGGCGGGAGCCGTCTTGCAGGCGTGAGGCCTGCACGAGAAGGTTTACCGCCGAGGAAATTTGCGAGCGCACGGCTTTGAGCGGCATTTCGATCCCGGCCATGGCGACCATGTTTTCAAGACGCGAGATACCATCGCGCGGGTTGTTGGCGTGGATTGTTGTCATCGAGCCGTCGTGACCTGTGTTCATGGCCTGCAACATGTCGATAACTTCCTCGCCGCGGGTCTCGCCCACGATGATACGGTCAGGGCGCATCCGAAGAGCGTTTTTCAGACAATCGCGCGGGGAGACCTCGCCTTTGCCCTCCACGTTGGGTGGGCGGCTTTCCATGCGGCCCACGTGCGTTTGCTGGAGCTGGAGTTCGGCTGTATCCTCGATTGTCAGGATGCGCTCATCGTCGGCGATGAAGCTTGAAAGCGCGTTGAGCGTGGTTGTTTTACCCGAGCCTGTCCCGCCAGAGACGATGATGTTGAGGCGGGTGGACACGGCAGCCTGAAGGTAGGCGGCCATCTCTTCGGAGAAGGCTCCGAACGCCACAAGATCGTCAATGCCGAGCTTGTCTTTTTTGAACTTACGAATGGAAACGAGCGAGCCGTCAACCGCGATGGGCGGCACCATGGCGTTGAAGCGTGAGCCGTCTTGCAAGCGCGCATCGACGTATGGGTTGCTTTCATCCACGCGGCGGCCCACGGCGGAGACGATCTTGTCGATGATCCGCATCAGGTGCTTTTCGTCTTTGAACGTGACGTCTGACAGCGACAGCTTGCCGTTGCGCTCAACGAAAATCTGTTTGGGGCCGTTCACGAGAATATCGTTTACCGTCTCGTCTTGCAGAAGCGTTTCGAGCGGGCCGAGGCCTTTGACCTCGTCAAACAATTCTTTGGTCAGGGTGTTGCGGTCATCGCGGTTGAGAACCACGTTTTTCTGCGCCAAGACCTCATCGGTGATGGCGTTGATTTCGCCGCGCAGGTCGGCCTCGCTGGCGCTGTCGAGGGCGGCCAAATTGAGGTTGTCGAGCAGTTCGCGGTGCAGCTCGAGCTTGAGCTCGCCGATCCGCTCGCGCCGCTTGGCCTCTTTGTCCATGGGGACTGCCTGTGCCGGGATACCCGAGCTGGCACGGCGCAGGCTTGTGGACGGCGCTGGCGCTTTGACTTCAGCTGGCGCCGAGGCCGCTGCGCCTTTTGTGGGAAGCTGGGTCACTTTCGCGTCTGTGACGGGGGTGCTGGCGGCAGCGTCTTTTTTGTAGCGTGAAAACATCTGAAAACTCTTTCTTATGCGGCTTCAGCTTCGGCCTGGCCGAGCGCGTGGAGCTCGGCTGCCAGCTTGGCGATTTCTTTGCGCAGCGGGTTTTTCGCTGCAGAGGACGCCAGCGGCAGGCCATGATCGGCCCCCTGCGTGACAGGCTTGCCGCCATCAGAGAGGACAAGCTCGATTTTGATATCGAGGCTTTCGGCCATGCGTTTGATACGGGCCTTGCCGTTGAGGTCGGTAAATTTGGGGCCACGGTTGAGCACATAGCGCAGCTTGTCTGCTGGCAGATCCTCGGCCTGAAGAGCGCGCACAAGGCGCAGTGTGTTTTGTGCCGAGCGCATATCAAGCTCGAGGGTCGAGAAGTAGACCGAGGCCTTGCGCAGGACGGATTCTGACCATTGCACCAGTGTCTTGGGCATATCGACGATCACATAGTCAAAATGGGTCGCGGCCATATCAAGGACGCGGTCCACATCGGCAGAGGTGATCAGATCAAGCGGGATCATATCGGACGGTGCCGTGAAGACGCTGAGCTTGTCTTCAAAGCCGACAAGAGCCGACTTGAACATCTGGTCATCCATGCTTTCGGTGTCTGTCCAAAGCTCAAAGACTGGCTCTAGGCGGGGCAGGTCAAGATAGGTTGCGACCGAGCCGAACTGCAAATCAAGGTCGATCAGGCAGATTTTGGGCGGGGCTTTCTTATCAACAATCGCGAGTTCCCACGCGAGGTTGACCGCAAGCGTGGTTGCGCCTGTGCCGCCAGCGAGGCCGTGGCAGGCTATGATGACACCATCGCGCTTGCCCGGCCCAGCGGCAACAGGTGCAGGCGCGGCAGCCGGGGCTGCGGCTGGTGCTGGCGCATTCAGCCGCTCGATGGCGGCGTGCAGCTCGCCTTCGGGAAGGGGGTAGGGGACAAATTCGTCAGCGCCGTCGCGCAGAAGCTGGTGCAAGGCGGCCGGCGTGACATCTTCGGCCACGACGATCACTTTGATCGCGCGGGCTTTTGCGGCTTTTACGATTTCGCTGAGAAAGACGATTTTGTCTTCTTCCTCGGTATCAAGGGCCAGCGCGATGAATTCGAGGTCTTTGGCCTCTGGCTGGTCAAAGAAGTGTCGGGCCTCGCCGAAGCCGATATCGCCCCAGGCTTCGCCCAGTGCGCTTTCCATGTCTTCGATCAGTAGGTCAAAGTTCTGAACATCACGGCTGACGGTGCAAGCCTTGAGCGGGGGAAGCTCCTGATGTGGTGTCTCTGAACGTGTCATTGCCTCATTCCTCATACTAGAACGCACAGGCGGGCATTTTGCACCGTTGATCCTGCGGTTCGCGCCTCGCTTTACGAAAGACGGACGACTGCTTTTGAGAGAATATTGCTGGAGACTGGGGCAGAATTGGGGCTAAAAATATGCTTTTCTGCGATTTCTAGCAGGCGGTGTGGGCCGGGGGGCAGGCAGGGGCGCAGGCTTTTGCACGCGCCCCTCTGCTTGGAGTTTACTGGCTTGTGGCCACGTCGGCACCTGTGATGCCGGATGTTCCGATGTCTTTGCCAGCGGATGTGACATAGTCGCGGTAGATGATGGCGGCGTATTTCCCATCCAGAACGGATGGATGCGCCCGCACGAAGCCTGACACTTCGGTCACAGCGCGGCGGTTGCGGCGCTCGCGGCCTTCGGTGGCAACAAGCGGTTGTGTCTCGCCCAAGGAGGACACCGCCTCAAGCCGGTTGCGGCTGATGCCCTGGGTCGAGAGAAAAGACACCACTGCTTGCGCGCGGCGCAGGCCAAGGGTTTTGTTGTAGCTGTTGGGGCCTGGGGCGTCGGCATGGCCAAAGACACGGAAGGTGATTTCCGGGAACTGGCGGATCCAGTTGGCCTGCTCGCGCAGTGCGTCTTGGGCACCAGCATCAAGCTGGGCCGAGTTGAACGCGAAATGCACAGTTGTGATCACTTCGGCGGCAAATCTGTTTGCCAGATCAATGGCATATGATTTCTCGCCAGACATGATCTGGGTGTTGTTCATCGTCGAGTTGCCGAAATCCTGCCCCTGAAGGAGCGTGCCTGCTTCGCTTTCAAAGCGCATCATGGCTGGATTGCTGGAGCAAGCGGTGAGTGCTGTGCAGGCCGCGAGAGCGACAATACTGTTGCGCGTAAAGCGTGTTTTCATAAACCCCACCATGTCTCTTACTCCATCACGTAGCCATAAGAGCCGTTGAAGTCTTGCTTTGCAACCTCTCCGACAACACCACCTTGGCCCGTGCTTGCCACGCGGCCGTGCAAGAACAGATCTTTCTCTGACGGTGGGCGCACGCGGTCGGTTGGCAGAGCCAAGACTTCGCCGCGCGTGGGCGAAACGAGGTGGGCTGTGATGATGATCACCAGCTCGGATTGCGAGCGGTTATAGTCGGCGCTGCGGAAAAGAGCACCGAGGATAGGCAAATCACCGAGCCATGGCACCTGACCTGCGCTGTCGCGGAAGTCGTCTTGCAGCAAACCCGCGATTGCGAAGCTCTCGCCATCGCGCAGCTCGACCGTTGTTTTGGTCTCGCGGCGCTTGAAGGCATCAATGCTGAAGTTGTTGAAGGTCGCGCCATTGTTGGGGTCGAGCGAGGACACAGCGGCTTCAAGCTCAAGGTTGATCAGATCGCCATCAACCACACGGGGGATGAAGTTGAGCTCAACACCGAAAGGCTTGTACTCGATCGTGACGGAGCCACCATCTTGGGAAACCGGGATAGGATATTCGCCACCGGCGAGGAACTTGGCTTCTTGCCCTGAAAGGGCGGTCAGGTTCGGCTCGGCCAAGGTGCGCACAACGCCCTTTGTTTCAAGGGCTTCAAGCAGTACGCCGACTTCGACGGAGCCTGCGTTGAAGCCGAAGAGCATCGCGCCATTGTTTGAGTTGCCTGAGGGGACAGAGCCGCCAAGCGCTGTTGTGATGGCGCCTGAGTTGTTGGTTGTATTGGTGCCGCCGTTGAGGCCAAGGTTGCCACCTGCCGCGCTGCCGTTGAAGGCGAGCGAAGCGCTGAGCGACTTTGACACGGTGCGCTGCATTTCAGCAAAGCGCACTTTGAGCATGACTTGCTGGATCCCGCCAACAACCATGAGGTTGGAGACGCGCTCGGGCGCGTAGCGTTCGGCCAGATCCATCGCGCGCTGAAGGCGGGCTGCGGAAGACACCGTGCCAGAGAGCACGATACCGTCGTTGGCGGTGCGCACTTCGATCTTTTCGCCTGGCAAAATCTGGCGCAACCGCTCTTTGAATTCGGAAATGTCAGAGGCGACGCGCACATCAACGTTTGTGATGAGGCGGCCATTGGCATCCAGAAGGGTGAGAGTGGTTAGGCCAGGGGCCTTTCCGAGCACATAGATTGTACGGTCGGACAGCGACGAAATATCTGCGATCGCCGGATTGGCGATCGAGAGTTCGGCGAAAGGCTGGTCGCTTTCGACAACGACCGCGCGGTTCATGGGAACTTCAAGCGCGCTCGAGGTGCCACGTTTTACAACGCGCACGGACTCAGCCAAAACTGTGTGTGGAACAGCCGTTAGGGCGAGCGCAAAGCTCGCGACGGCTACTTTTAGAAAACTACTCAATGTCATTGTGACCTGCCTCTCTGATCACATTACTATCGTGGGCTTTTTGCCCATTATTGGTGTGACCATGCGTTAGTTTGGTTTTTATTGCAAGAATCAAAGGTTTCGAAGGTGAGATTTATGTTGATCTGAGGCAACAGGGGTGAATCTGCCGCGATATGAAAAAGGGGGCCAGCGCGAACTGGACCCCTGTATGATGTGTGTGAGCTGTGATGCTCTACCTTAATTTGTGCAAGGGATCTCGATTTCGACCACTTCTGCGCCGCGGCGCGTACGGATGGTGCAGACCTCTTCGAGCGCCTGTGCTACGGGGGCTTCGGCGGCTACAACGCCCAAAAGTGCGTTTTGGTCGACTTCGATCACCTCGTTTGTGCGGGCATCGCCCGAGCCGACCAAGGCAAGCGAGAGGCTGCCTGTAGACTGGGCCTGCGCCAAAGCCGCGACTTGTTGGGCTGAAGCGGCAACTGTTACTGTGCGGGCGATCCCTGCTTTTTGCACCTCTTCATTGGCTGATTGGTCAATGGCGATGAGCGGAAGGCTGGATTGTATGAGCTTTGTCACTTCGGCATTGCGGCCCTGACCCTCGACGCGGCCTGTCCAGTAGACATCAACCTGATGACCGGGGCGCAGGAAGCCCGAGACCCCTGATGCCACGCTGACCTCGATTGTGAAGGCGCGCTCACCCGGCTTGAGAAGGGAGGTTAGACCTGCAGGCTCGCCCGGGTTGGTAAGTTTGACAGCCAAGATCGCTTCGCCTGGCTCGAGGGAGCGCAGCACGGAGCGAGGCTTGTCAAAGCCCTGCGGGAAAAGCTCTTCTGGGATGCTGTAGGCGCCTTGGGGCACTGAGCGGGTTGGCCAGCTGACAAGGCGGACATCTTCGGCTGTGAGCTGGTCGCCGTATTTGACCGGCTTTTTGGTCACGAAGATCTCGACAGTGTCGATGGACCCGCCTTTGGAGCGCTCGGCTTCGAGGGCAGATTGATATTTGTCGATGTAGTCTTTGGCCATGAAGACCGCAAAGCCTGCAAGGGCAACGCCCACAATGAGTACCAATCCGAAAATGCCACGCATGATAACGCTCCTCAAAATCTGTTATGGCAAAAGCCCAGAGGCTTTGCCTTGGTCAGGTATCTAGCGCGCGAATATGGCGAGATCGTGGTGCTGAAAGGGTGATACCGTGAAATGCCCATCGCCTTGTGGAGAGGTGCCCACATGCAAAAGCCGCCCGTGGGCGGCTCAACTCGCTGAACGCGTGTGTGCAAATCGGGCGCGCTCTAAATGTCGCCAGGTTCGGCAGAGCCCATATATGAGGAGACGCCTTCTGACAGGTCTGTTGTTCCGCTGCGCATCATGCCGTAGCCAGCCGCAAGAAGGCCAACAACCGCGGCTGTCAGAACAACCCAGTCAACAGTAACCGCGCCGTCTTCACGCGACAAAAAATTCTTAACTCTGCGAAGCATACTCGTGACCTTCCCATAAAAACCCTGCTGCACCATGCAGAAGGAGAAAGGTCGCGCTGCCTCTGTGAGCGGCGCGACCTCTTAGGCCAACTTAGTTGAAGCCACCCGGGTTTTGTGAACCCATGTATGTGTTTGTGCGTGATGTCAGGTCTGACGCGCCAGTCTGGATTGAAGAGTAGGCTGCAACGGCAAGGCCAACAACGGCTGCTGTCAGAACAACCCAGTCAACTGTTACGGCGCCGTCTTCGTCTTTTTTGAAGTTTTTGATAAATTTCATCATGGTGTGTCCCTCCAAAGGATCATTAGGTTTGTGTTCACCGCGTCGGGGTGTTGATGTGCCGCTCTCTCTCTTTGGCTCATCACCGTCTCGGTATGGGGAGATATAGCCAGTGGAAAACGGCAGGAATTGGGCGCGATTTGAGCAATTTTGGTGCAATTCGAATAATTTCTGAGGTGGTGAATTAAGTTATTGATATTGCTAATTTATTCTTGATAATTTTACGGAATATTAAACTCCGTTTTTTTGATGAGGCGGCAAATTGAGCCAAATTTTATGTGAAATTCCGCGTGAGACTGGCCGATATCGAAAGATTCTGCGATAGTTTGGAAAAATAACAGGCAGAGCAGAACGCAAAATGCGGGCCCTATGTATAACGAGTCTCTTGGTGCTTCTTGGTGGTGCACCTCTTCTGGCGGAATCCCCGTCGCAGTTTCGTGACTTCACCTTCAAGAAGGTGAAGCCTCCGAAGGCTGGTGAAAAGAACCGGATCAACATTCAGATCGCTCCGGAAGATCTTGAGCGCCAGCGCGGCAAGAGCAGTAGCCTTGTGGCGCGCCCTGCGACCGAGCAGGAGGCGGCGACGGCTGAGAGCGCCAGCGCACCTGCCAAAACAAACACTGGAACATATGCATGGTTCTGGGAGAAGATCTCGCCGGATATGGCGGCAAGTGCGCCGGGCCGCCTTGCGCCTGCGCTTGTCAGTGTGAGCAACGGGCCGGGCGGGGCCGCTGTCAGCACGCCACGGCTTGAGACCTTGCGCGCCATTGTCGAGGCAAGGGGTGCGGATATCTTGAAAGCAACAATCGGAACAGAAGTGTCGCCCGCGCTTGTGCTGGCTGTGATCTCCATTGAAAGTGGCGGGCGTGTAGATGCTGTGAGCCGAGCCGGCGCGCAAGGGTTGATGCAGCTGATGCCCGTGACGGCAGAGCGGTTTGGTGTGGGAGATGCACTTGTGCCTGCCGACAACATAAAGGGCGGCGTGGCGTTCCTTGATGTTTTGATGAAGGCTTTCGACCGTGACCCTATCTTGGTGCTTGCGGGGTATAATGCGGGCGAAAACGCTGTGAAGCGCGCGGGCGGTGTGCCCGACTATGCCGAGACACGTGATTACGTGCCCAAGGTTCTGGCGGCATTCAAGACAGCGAAGGGGCTTTGCATGACGCCGCCTGAGTTGGCGAGTGACGGCTGTGTCTTTAACTTCAAGATGGCGAAATCAGACTGATGGCGGATGTGGGGGTCACCGTTTTTGCGCTTGAAGGCGGTTTGCTGCGCACATCTGTGCGGCTGGAATATGTTTGGGGCGCACTCGGGGTAAAACCGCGTGCCGCTTTTGTCAGCCTTATGAGCGGGGCAAAGCCCGAGGGTGTTGCGCTGCGCACCGATCTTTTGCCGCTGGATGCGGATGTTTTGAAAGAGATTGCGGCGCTCAAGGCTTCAGGACAGCGGGTTGCGCTTTCAAGCGCCAAACACCCCGAAGTCGCCGAAGCTTTGGCGGCTGTGCACGGGCTTGAGCTGAGCGAGGCAACAGGCGAGACGCGCGCCCAGAACTGGAGCTGGCGCGCGCTGGCCAAGGCGATCCGGCCGCACCAATGGGTGAAGAACATATTGCTCTTGTTGCCGCTCTTGGCGGCGCATCGCTTTGAAGGGGGCGCGCTGATACTGGCGCTTCTGGGCATGGTTGCCTTTTCGGCAGCGGCCTCGTCTATCTATGTGGTCAATGACCTTGTCGACCTTGAGGCAGACCGCCTGCACCCCAAGAAATGCAAACGCCCTTTCGCGAGTGGGACTGTGCCGCTGAGCGTCGGGATGCTGACGGGGCTTGTGCTTGTGAGCCTTGCCTTGGGGCTCGGGGCATATCTTGGCCCGAAGTTTTTAGCGGTGACAGTGCTCTATGTCTTTGTTTCCGTCGCCTATTCGATGCGTCTGAAGCGGATGCGCTGGGTTGATATTACGATGCTGGCTTCGCTTTATTCTGTGCGTGTGGTGGCCGGCGCGGCGGCGGCTGGTGTGGCTGTTTCCGGGGCGATGCTGTTTTTCATCTTTCCCGTGTTTCTCACGCTGGGCGCGGTGAAGCGGCTGACGGAGCTGACACTGGCCACGTCGGACGAACGCTTGCCCGGGCGGGGCTACGGGCGGCCAGACCGCGGCAAGCTGCTCAATTTTGCGGTTGTCAGCATGATTGCGGCGTTGGTTGTTTTCTTCGTCTATTCCAACAGTCCGCAGGCTGTGGCGCTTTACCCTGACCGCTGGTTTCTCTGGCTGGCGATTGTGCCGCTGGCGGCATGGCTCTTTCGGATGGTGCGGCTTGGCTACTATGGCAAGCAGGATTACGACCCTATCGTCTTTGCCCTGCGCGACAAGCGTGGGATCGGGTTGATCCTGATCACGCTGTCGCTGATGTTTTATGCGGCAGGCCTTTGGGCACAGTGGTTCGGCTTTTAGATCGACATTTTCTTGAAGACCGGCTCGGGGATCAGGCGGATCACCAGCATCACCAACCACCAGATACTTGCCGTGTAGACGGTGTTGCGCTGCTTTTTGAGGCCTTTGAAAATATCGCGCGCCACGCCTTCGGGGGTTGTCATGAAGGGTTGCTTGCCAAGGCCCCATGTCATGGCCGTATCGACAGGGCCGGGCTTGACTGTCATCACATGGACGCCCGAGCGCGCAAGGCGGTTGCGCAGCCCCGACAAATAGGTGGCAAAGCCCGCTTTGGCCGCGCCGTAGACATAGTTGCCAAGACGGCCACGGTCGCCTGCGACCGAACCGACGCCAACGATTGTGCCACCGCCGCGCGCTTCCAGAAGCGGGGCAAGCTGTTGCAGAAACTGGGCGGGGCCTGTGAAACTGTCACTCACCACGCCGTCGATCAGGGCGGGGGTGGCATCAATCTCGGATTGGTCGGGCATGGAGCCAATGAAGACGGCGCATGACAGTTGGCCTTCCTGCGCGGCGGCGTGATTGATGATGGGGGTGAAGCTCGCGGCATTGCGGGCATCAAGCGTGAAGCTTGAGACAGTGGCCGCGCCGCGCGCTTTGGCATCGGAGCCGATGCGCGCCAGATCGTCTTTGTCGCGGCCCGCGAGGATAAGGCTGTGGCCTGCTTCGGCCAAGCCGCGCACAAAGGCGCGCGCCATGGAGGAGCTTGCGCCAAGGATGATCCATGTGTCTGTGCGTGTCTCGCTCATGTCAAATGCTCCTCAGGCCAAGGCGGCGTGTCAGGTCGGTTTCTAGCTGGTGGTCAGGGTCATGTGTGTTGACCTCTTTGGCCCATGCGGCCCAGTCGGGATACATGGCTTTGGCCTCGGCCTCAGTGGCGAGGCTGTCTTTGGCAAAATAGATCCGCCCGCCTGCGGCCAAGGTGGCTGCGTTGAGCTCGGCAATCAGGGCGCGGGCCTTGGCACTTTCGCGAAAGTCCACGGCGAGCGTATAGCCTTCCATCGGGAAAGACAGCATGCCAGCGGCCTCGGGCCCGAGGCGTTTGAGCACAGCGAGGGGCGAGGCGAGGCCGCTATGGGCGATGGTCTCGACCATGGCGCGCAGCTCGGGGAGCTTGGCCTCAGGCAGGACACATTGAAACTGGTGAAACCCGTTTTTGCCGTAGAGGCGGTTCCAGTTGTGGATTTTATCAAGCGGAAAGAAGAACTCTTCCAGGGGCTTGATACGGGTTTGGCCACCATCGCGGATGCGCAGGTAATAGGCTTTGTTGAACCCGCTCACCATGGCTTTGGAGAGGGTGAAGCGTGGAAAGTTAAAGGGCACTGATTTGGCGGCCGCTTTGGGGGCGCTTTGCGGACGCACGGCTGTGCTGCGCGCTTCTTCCACGATCCCGCGACCGAGGTTCTTTGCTTTGGCGGTGCAGTCGAGCCAGCCGACTGTATAGCGCGCTTGCGAGGAGGCGAGCAGAGCGATGTGCTCTTCCCAGTTTTCGGCGCGCTGCTCGCTCACTTCCATGCCTTCGCCCTCGCACCGCTCCATCTGGAGCGTGGCGGAGACGATGATGCCTGTCTGCCCCAAGCCGCCGACGGTGGCCGCGAAAAGCCTCGTGTTGCGCTTGGGAGTGATGGTTTTGACTTTGCCTGCGACCATGAGCTTGAGTGCGGTGACGTGGCCACCAAAACTGCCATCAACATGGTGGTTTTTACCGTGCACATCCATGGCGATGCAGCCACCAAGGGTGGCAAAGCCGGTGCCCGGCATAACGGCTGGCATCCAGCCCATAGGCGCAAAGAGGCGGGCGAGTTCGCCGATGGCTATGCCCGCTTCGGCTTCCACGAGGCCTGTACTCGCGTCAAAGCTGAGAATGCGGTCGAGCCGTGTCATATCGACGGCTGTGCCATCAGAGTTGAGGCAGGCATCGCCATACGAGCGGCGTGCGCCAATGGCGGGATGCGCGCCAAGGCTTGCAAGGGCGGTTGCGCGCTCCGGGCGGGCTATCTCGCTGGTGGCTGAGAGGACATGGCCCCAGCCTGTGTAAGTCTGTGTGTTCCAGAGCATTATACGCGCCCTTCATTTAGGTTTGATTTTGCCTCGGCGTAAGGAAAGACACCAAGGCCTATGAGAATGGCAAACCACAGAGTGGTTGCACGGATCACGGCTGTCGCTGGCAGAGCCACTTCAAAAGGAATGCCCTCAAGGAGCAAGAGCCCGACCATGGCCGCCTCTGCGCCGCCAATGCCGCCGGGCGCACCTGTGAGGCCGCCTGCGAGGGTAGAGAAGACAAAGATCAGCACAGCCAGCCAGAAGCCGATTTCGACATCCATCCAGGTGAGCAGGAGCCAGAAGGCATAGCCCTCGGCCAACCACCCGATGAGGCCAAGGCCTGTGGCCAATGTCAGAATACCAGCGCTGGAGAAGGCTTTGAGCGAGCGCGCGGCGCGGCGGATACGCGCCATGAGGCGGGGGAAAAGCCCCGTGACGCGGTAAAATATGCCAGCAGAAAGCGACAGGAGGGCGGGGCGGGTGACAAGCACAGCCCCTGCGAAAGCCAGAAGCGTGACAGGCACGGCAAGGCGGATCATTGCGCCTGACATCAGCAGCCCCACTGCGAGCAGAAGGGCCATGGCGGCAAGGTCTGAGGCGCGATCAACCAATACGAGCGGGGCTGTGCGCTCAAAGCTCCAGCCTGTTTCGCGGCGGATCCAGCGCATGCGGATGAGCTCGCCCACGCGCCCCGGTGTGACCGACATGGCAAAGCCGCCGAGGAAATGGCGGATGTTCTGGCCCAGCTTGGTACCGATGCCGAGGCAGCGGGTGAAGTAGTGCCAGCGCAGGGCGCGAAAGAGGTAATTGACGAGTGACAGGGCGAGCAGCAGGCCCAACTCGCGCCAAGAAAGCTTGCCCAGCTGGGCGATTGTTGCGTCCCAGCCTGTTGCGGCGGCGAGAGAGGCAAGGCCTGCGAGCACAAGCAGAAACAGCCCGCCCAAGAGCGCATAGTCGCGCCAGCGGCTTTGGCCCGAACGGGGGGGCGATACTGGAAATTCACTGCTCATTGTCATTGCCCGACGTGGTATTGGCAGATTAGGGCAATTTTGTGGATTTGTCGCGCCGATTGCGCAACAAAAAAGCGGGCCTCTTGCGAGACCCGCTTTCAACCTGTTCCGGCCTGCGCCTAGACCAGAGTGGCCTGTGTTGCAGCGCGCATGTCTTCCTCAGACACACCTTCAGCCAGCTCGACGATTTTGAGGCCGCCTTCGACGACATCCAGCACACCGAGGTTGGAGATGATGCGGTCAACCACGCCTTTACCTGTGAGCGGCAGGGTGCACTCTTTGAGCACCTTGCTGTCACCGTGTTTGTTGGTGTGGTCCATAACGACAACCACACGGCCCACGCCTGCGACAAGATCCATTGCGCCGCCCATGCCTTTGACGAGCTTGCCAGGGATCATCCAGTTGGCCAGATCGCCGTTCTCGGCGACTTCCATCGCTCCCAAGATCGCCATGGCGATCTTGCCACCGCGGATCATGCCGAAGCTTTGCGCGCTGTCAAAGTAAGCCGTCTGGGGCAGCTCTGTGATGGTCTGCTTGCCTGCGTTGATCAGGTCGGCGTCTTCCTCGCCTTCGATGGGGAAAGGCCCCATGCCGAGCATACCGTTTTCGGACTGAAGCGTCACTTCAACACCTTCGGGGATGTAGTTGCTCACCAGCGTCGGAATACCGATGCCGAGGTTTACATACCAGCCGTCTTGCAGCTCGAGTGCGGCGCGTGCCGCCATTTGATTGCGATCCCACATGTTATGCGCTCCTCACTGTGCGTTGCTCGATGCGCTTCTCGTGCTCACCTTGAATGATGCGGTGCACATAGATGCCGGGCAGGTGGATGCTGTCGGGGTCAAGCGAGCCTGTCGGCACGATCTCTTCCACTTCGACAACGCAGACCTTGCCGCACATGGCGGCAGGCGGGTTGAAGTTGCGGGCTGTCTTGCGGAACACAAGGTTGCCCGTTGCGTCGGCTTTCCAGGCTTTGACAATGGCAAGGTCCGCGAAGATGCCTTCTTCCATGATATAGGTTTCAGCTTCTCCATCGGGGCCAGTGGGGAAGTCTTTGTGCTCTTTGCCTTCGGCGATGACCGTGCCAACACCTGTTTTGGTGTAAAAGCCGGGAATGCCGCAGCCGCCTGAGCGCATGCGCTCGGCCAGAGTGCCTTGGGGGTTGAATTCAAGCTCAAGCTCGCCCGAGAGATACTGGCGCATGAACTCGGCGTTTTCACCCACGTAAGAGCTGATCATTTTCTTCACTTGCTTGGTTTGCAGCAAGATGCCGATGCCGAAATCATCAACGCCTGCGTTGTTGGAGGCGAAGGTGAGATCTTTGGTGCCAGCGTCTTTGATGGCTTGCAAAAGAAGCTCGGGGATGCCGCACAGGCCAAAGCCGCCCGAGGCGATGAACATGCCATCGTGGAGAAGGCCGTCCAGCGCTTCTGCGGCTGATCCGTAGACTTTTTTCATGGGATGACTCCTGAGGTGGATACTTTGGGCGAGTTGTGGCGCGGGCCGGTCTCAGAGTCAATCGTGGCAGGGTTTCTACTTAGGCTTTCTGCAGGGTCAGATCAGGCGGACTTGCGTGCCGATCTTGGCGATTGCGTAAAGCTCTTCGATCTTTTCGTTATAGAGCCCGATGCAGCCATCAGAAGAGGGGCGGCCTATCTTGCGGGTGTCGTGGGTGCCGTGGATAAGGTAGGCGGGCCAGCTCAGATAAAGCGCATGGCTGCCAAGCGGGTTTTCAGGCGCGCCGCCTGCGACGGGTTTCCACTCGGGGAAGCGTTCCATCATCGAGGCGGTTGGCGTCCAGCTTGGTGCAACCTTCTTGCGCACGATTTGAGTGTAGCCCCGTTTTGTCAGCTCGTCGGTTCTGGGCACAGAGGTGGGGTAGATCCGGTAGTCGCTGCCGTCTTCTGACCAGAAGTGCAGGGCGCGCGAAACGGTGTCACAGACAATGGCTCCGACCCCCAAGCTCTCAAAGTGGTCGCGCCAGTCTTGGGTGGCAAAGCTTGAGATATTGCGGCGGTTCACCTCCGGGGTGGCGAGGCTATCGGGCAGGGGCGCGGCTTGGGCGACTGCAGGCACAACAAGCGAGGCGCTTGCCCCCAGCAAAAGCGCGCGGCGGGATAGGGTGTTTGCAGACATGTCTGGGCCTTTGCGTGAGTTTCGGTTCGCGGGCTGTAAAAACAGGTTATCCGCTCACCTGAAACTCACATTTGCGTGGGCCAGACGTTATCTGGCCTTGGCGCTACTCGGCCTTCTTTTTAGCCGCAGGCTTTTTGGCGGCGGCTTTCTTGGGCGCGGCCTTTTTCTTGGCTGCGGGCTTTTTCGCAGCAGCCTTTTTGGGCGCGGCTTTCTTCTTGCCACCTTTGGCTGCTTTTTCGGCAATCAGCTCTACAGCCTGCTCAAGCGTCAGGTCTTCTGGCTTTGTGTCTTTGGGGAGGGTCGCGTTGACCTTTTCCCACTTCACATAGGGGCCGTAGCGCCCTTCCATGACATTGATAGGCCCGCCGCTTTCGGGATGCTCGCCCAACTCTTTGAGTGGCTTGGCAGCGGCTGAGCGGCCTCGCCCCGGGTTGGCGCGTTTTTCAGCCAGAAGCTCAACGGCACGGTTCATACCCAGCTCGAAGACATCGTTCGGGTCTTTGAGGTTTGCGTATGTCGGTTTTGCGTCATCAGGCAACTGGTGCATCACGTAGGGGCCAAAGCGGCCAAAGTTGGTGGTGATCATGCCGCCTTCAGGATGATCGCCGATCTGGCGCGGCAGGGAGAGAAGCGTGAGAGCTTTCTCAAGGTCCATTGCGTCTTTTTCCCAGCCTTTGGGCAGAGACGCGCGCGGTGGTTTCTTGTTTTCGGGCGTTGGCTCGCCGCGTTGCACATAGGGGCCGAAGCGGCCTGACTTGAGCCAGATCTCGTCGCCTGCATCTTCGCCAAGCACACGCTCGTCACCGTCTGCACCCTCGCCCGCGATGGGGCGGGTGTAGGTGCATTCGGGGTAGTTGCCGCAGCCGACAAAGCCACCTGTGCGCGAGGACTTCAGATGAAGCTGGCCATTGCCACATTTGGGGCAAACGCGCGGATCAGAGCCGTCTTCGCGTGGCGGATAGAGCTGTGGTGCGAGGGCTGCATCGAGGACATCAAGCACTTCGGAGATACGCAGTTCGCTTGTTTCGGCGATGGCGGCGGAAAAATCTTTCCAGAAGCGCTCCAAAACTTTCTTGTAGTCGCGGTTGCCAGCAGAGACATCGTCAAGCTCGTCTTCAAGGGAGGACGTAAACTCATAGCCGACATATTTGCGGAAGAAATTCAGCAGGAAGATCGTGACGATGCGGCCCTTGTCTTCTGGGAAGAGGCGGTTTTGCTCTTTGCGCACATATTCCCGATCCTGGATCGTTGTGATGACGCTGGCGTAGGTCGAGGGGCGGCCAATGCCAAGCTCTTCCATGCGCTTTACCAAGGTTGCTTCGGTGTAGCGGGGGGGTGGCTGTGTGAAGTGTTGGTCGGGTGTGACCGATTTCTTCGGGGCAGGCTCGCCCTGGCTGATTTGCGGCAAGCGCTTGTCATCATCATCGACAACCGCATCATCGCGGCCTTCTTCGTAGATCGCCATGAAGCCGTCAAACAACACAACCTGACCTGTGGCGCGCAGCCCGACTTGGCCATCTGCCGAGCCGATATCAACGGTGGTGCGCTCCATGCGTGCGCTTTCCATCTGGCAGGCGAGTGTGCGCTTCCAGATGAGGTCATAGAGCTTGGCTTGGTCCGCATCGCGCAGCCCGAGCGCGGCTGCGTCGGCTTCAAGGTTGGTCGGGCGGATACACTCGTGCGCCTCTTGGGCGTTCTTGGCTTTGTTCTTGTAGATACGCGGGCTGGCGGGCACATATTTTTCGCCAAAGCGCGCGGCGATGGCGGCGCGCGCCTCGGTGACGGCTTCGGGGGCCATGTCGATCCCGTCGGTTCGCATATAGGTGATGTGACCTGCCTCATAGAGGCGCTGGGCCGTGCTCATACAGGCGCGTGCCCCCATGCCGAACTTGCGCGAGGCTTCTTGCTGGAGCGTGGATGTCATGAAGGGGGCGGCCGGGTTGCGCGAGGCAGGTTTGGCTTCGACTGACGTGATAGAGAGATCACGGCTGCTGATGGCCTGCACGGCAAGCTCTGCTTGCGTGTCGTTGGAGATGTCGAATTTCTCAAGCTTCTTGCCTGCCAGAACGGTCAGGCGGGCTTCATACTCCTGACCACGTGGTGTGCTGAGCACGGCTTTGACTGTCCAGTATTCTTGCGGGTTGAACGCTTCGATCTCCATTTCGCGCTCAACGATGAGGCGCAGGCAGACCGATTGCACACGGCCTGCCGAGCGCGCACCCGGCAGTTTGCGCCAGAGAACCGGTGAGAGATTGAAGCCGACGAGATAGTCGAGCGCGCGGCGGGCGAGGTAGGCCTCGACCAATGGCGCATCAATCTCGCGGGGGTTTTGCATGGCTTCGGTGACGGCGGCCTTGGTGATCGCGTTGAAGACAACGCGGCTGACGGGCGTGTCTTTTTTGATCGCCTTGCGCTTGCGCAGGGCTTCTTCCAAGTGCCAGCTGATGGCCTCCCCCTCGCGGTCGGGGTCGGTCGCGAGAATGAGATTCGGGTCGTCTTTGAGAGCATCGGCAATGGCTTTGACATGCTTGCGGCTGTCAACGCCGACTTCCCATGTCATCTCGAAATCATGCTCTGTGTCGACCGAACCGTCTTTGGGTGGCAGGTCGCGCACGTGTCCGTAAGAGGCAAGCACGGTGTAGTCAGAGCCGAGATACTTATTGATCGTTTTGGCCTTGGCCGGAGATTCGACGACAACTACGGGCATAAACTTCCTCTCAAATGTGCACATGCAATGGCCGCGCAAAATGTGGGCAGAGGGTAGGGAATGTCAATGCGATGATTGGCGCTTTACCTGAAAATGCAGTGTAGGTGCGGTTAGTGGCGGGTGTTTTCGGGTTCTTTTGAGAGCATTCCACCTGCGGCACGGCTGATCTTTCCGTCCATCTCAAGCTCGACCAGCACAGGGCCAACGGTGGCGGCCGGCTGGGCGAGGTCGCGGATGAGCTGGTCTTCGGGCAGGGGTGAAGGGCCGAGGCGCGAGAGGATCTGTTGGTGCAAGGCGGCTGTTTCGGCAAGGCCGCGCCGCTCGGGGGGCGGGGGCGCAATATCGAGCGCAAGCTCTGGTTGGGGGGTCGCGGCAGCCTCTGCCAGCGGGGCCAGTGCCTCTAGAACATCGGCAGAGGAGCGTACGAGCGTGGCCCCGTCACGGATGAGCATATTGCAGCCAGAGGCCCGGGCATCAAAGGGATGGCCCGGTACGGCCAGAACCTCGCGCCCCTGATCCAGAGCGTTGCGCGCGGTGATGAGGCTGCCTGACTTGGCCGCGGCTTCAACAACAATCAGCCCGCTCGCCAGCCCGGAGATCAGCCTGTTGCGGCGCGGGAAATGCCGCGCTTGAGGAGACAAGCCCATGGGCTGTTCGCTGATCAAGAGCCCCTTTTGGGAGATATCACGCGCCAAATGCGCATTTTCAGAAGGGTAGATCACATCAACGCCACCTGCCAGCACGGCAATGGTGCCGCCCTCAAGGCTGGCAAGGTGGGCCGCGGTATCGACACCGCGCGCAAGCCCCGAGACGATGACATGGCCGGCCTCTGAAAGCTCGGCAGCCAGCATGCGCGCTGTGCGCCCGCCCAAAGAGGAGGCGTTGCGCGCTCCCACCATGCCAATGGCAGGGCGCTTGAAAAGAGACACGTCTCCGCGCACCCAAAGGAGGGGCGGGGGATCTGAGAGATCACAGAGAGCTGTGGGATAGTCGGCTGCGCCAAAGCAAAGGAGCTCTGCGCCGGCGTCGCGGCCACGGGCCAGCTCTGCGCGGGCGGCGTCTTCTGAAAAGGGTGTGTAGCGCTCAACGCCTGCTGCGCGGGCAATGTCTGGTAGGGCTTCAAGTGCGGCGGCGGCGCTGCCATGTTCGCCCAGCAGGCGGAAGAAAGTTGCGATCCCGACACGACGGGAGCGCAAGAGACGAAGCCACAACACCCGATCATCTTCCGTGGTGGGTGGGAGTGGGGGGTGAGTGGAAGGATGTAAACCTTCAGGCATTGCGACTCCGTTCTCTTACAGAATCATCTTTACCTATTGTTGGTTAACAGCTTCTGAATCAGACTCTGTTTTCAGCACAGCACCGGGATTCATGATGCCATTTGGGTCTAGTGCAGCTTTTATGGCGCGCATGGAAGCCAGTTTGGCGGGGTCGCCGTAGCGCTCCAGATCATCCGCCTTCAGGCGGCCCAAGCCATGCTCGGCAGAAAAGCTGCCGCCCATTTCCACTGTGATATCGTGCACAATGGTCTGCACTTCGTGGGCAATGCCTTTGTAGCTGTCACGCGCCCCGCCTTTGGGCGGGTAGACATTATAATGCAGGTTGCCGTCGCCCAAGTGACCAAAACAATTGATACGGTAGTCACCATGCGCTGCCAGTGCGGCCTCTGCCTTTGGAATAAACGCAGGAATGGCGCTGAGCGGAAGAGATATGTCGTGGCTTGAAATGCCGCCGATGGCTTTGTTGGCAATCGGGATCGCTTCGCGCAGGCCCCAGAGCGCGGCTGATTGGCTTTCACTTTGTGCAATGATGCCATCGCTTGCGAGGTCGTCTTCAAGGGCGACTTCAAAGAGCTCTTCAAACAGATCTTGCGGGGTAGGCCCACGTGCGAGGCCCAGCTCTGTCAGGACCATCCATTCGGGTGGTTCGGCCCACGGCAGGCGAAAATCGGGTAGCTTTTCGGCGACAAAATCAAGCCCCTGACGATGCAACAGTTCAAAGGCGCTGATGGTTTCGCCCGCGATGTCGCGTAGGTGCGCCAGAAGCTTCAGCGCGGCTTCCGGGCTGTTGACGGCAAAAAGCGCTGTGCCTGTCTGGGCGGGGCGGGGGAAAAGCTTGAGCGCTGCGGCGGTGATCACTCCGAGGGTGCCCTCAGAGCCTATCAGCAGGTTGCGCAGGTCATAGCCTGTGTTGTCTTTGCGCAGACGGGTGAGGCCGTTCCATATGGTGCCATCCGGCATGACAGCCTCAAGGCCGAGAACAAGGTCGCGCGCATTGCCGTAGCGCAACACATTGATGCCACCGGCATTGGTTGCGAGGTTGCCACCGATCTGCGCGGTGCCTTTGGAGCCAATTGAAAGAGGAAAGAGGCGGTTTGCCTCGGTGGCCGCGTCTTGTACGGCTTGAAGTGTGCAGCCTGCCTCAACCACGACGACGTTTTCAGAGGCGTGCATGGCGCGCACACGGTTCATCCGCTCAAGCGACAGGAGAAGCGGCGCACCCTCGCCCATGACTTGCCCGCCGACAAGCCCTGTGCCACCCCCATAGGGAATGAGCGCGATACGATTTGCGGCGGCGAAAGCCACAATGGTGCTGACCTCTGCGACAGACTGCGGCGCCGCAACTGCGGCCGCTACGCCCTGCCATTTGGCACGGGGCTCCTCAAGGTAGCGCGGAGCCACTTCGCGTAAAGTGCCCTCGGGCAAGAGTGCGTCGAGCTGCGCGAGCAGATCGGAGGAAAGGGGCGTTAGCATGGCCTAGCCTATATCTGTTTTGCCGCGGCGATCCATTCGCAGGGCGGCGTAGAGCACATGGTTGCGCCAGCGCCCGTTGATTTGCAAATAGCTCTGCGCAACGCCTTCATATTTGAAGCCGGATCGCTCCAAAAGGCCGCGCGAGGGCGTGTTTTCGGGCAGGCAAGCGGCTTCGATGCGAGACAAATCCATGACGTGGAAGCCGTGGTGCACCACGGCTGTCAGGGCCTCGCGCATGTAGCCTTGGCGCGCAAAAGCTTCGCCTGTCCAGTAGCCGACTGTGGCCGCCTGGGCGGGGCCGCGGCGGATGTTGTCGATGGTGATCGCGCCGACGAGCTGGTCATCGGAGCGGCGGATGATGAAGAGCGGTAGCGCTGTATCGCCCGACATGGAACGCTGGGCCCAGTAGACACGGTTGGTGAAGGCGCGGCGCGAGAGGTGGTCAATGTTCCAGCTTGGCTCCCAAGGCGCAAGGAAGGGCTCGGAGGCACGGCGCAAGGCTACCCAGCTGTGAAAGTCGGAATGAACGGGTGCGCGCAGGCTCAGACGGTCGGTCTCGATCCTGAGTTTTTTGCGCACCCGCATCAGCATATTATGCGGCCCGTTTTTGCAGGAGGACGTCAAGCTCGGGCGCGTCGGCGACGGGGCCGTAGAGCGCGAGGGCTGTCTTGGCTGTTGTGGCCATTTCAGCGCCAAAGTCGCGCACGCCTTGCGCTGTCACGGCGTCGATCTTCTCAACCACTTCGTCAAGGTCTGGCACGCGACCCCAGATCTGGGTCATGCGGGCCAGGCGCTCGGCGCGGTTTGAGGGGCCTTCAAGGCCCATCAGCATTCCTGCTTTCATCTGAACGCGGGCGCGGTCAACTTCGGCTTGAGACATGTCTTCGGCCGCACGGGCCATTTCGGCCAGTGTGATTTCGGCCAGCTCGCCCACTTGCTCCCCTGAGGTGCCCGCGTAGATTGTCATCATGCCTGTGTCGGCGTGAGCGCCTGCGGAGGCAAAAATGCTATAGCACAGTCCGCGCTTTTCGCGGATCTCCTGAAACAGGCGAGAGGACATGCCGCCACCAAGGGCTGAGGCGTAGATCTGAGCGGTGAAGATGCCTTCATCGCGGTAGGCAGGGCCTTCAAAGCCCATGGCGAAATGCGCTTGCTCAAGGTCTTTGACAACGCGGCGTTCCCCGCCTGTAAACCGCGCCAGCGTCTCGGGTTGGGCGCTGCCGCGTGGCATTGCCGCAAAAAGCGCTTCGGCCTGTTTCACAAGCGCGTCATGATCCACTGCGCCAGCGGCAGAGAGGATCATGTTTTCGGGGCCATAATACTGGCTGACGAACTCTTTGAGGTTGTCCCGTGAAAAGGCGCGCACGCGTTCGGTCGGGCCAAGAATGGTGCGGCCCAAAGCCTGCTCCGGGTAGGCCTCTTCCTGAAGCCAGTCAAAGATCACATCATCGGGGGTGTCGAGCGCTTGGCCGATTTCTTGCAAGATAACGCCACGCTCGACCTCGATTTCGCGGGGGTCAAACACGGGGTTCACAAGGATATCGCCGATCACATCGACGGCGAGCGGCACATCGCCCGCGAGCACGCGTGCGTAATAGGCTGTCGTTTCGCGGCTGGTGTAGGCGTTGATATAGCCTCCGACATTCTCGATTTCTTCGGCGATATCGAGAGCCGAGCGTGTCTTGGTGCCTTTAAAGGCCATATGCTCAAGGAAGTGTGCGATGCCGTTTTGTTGCAGTGTCTCGTGGCGCGCGCCTGCTGTGATCCAGATGCCGACGGAGGCCGACTGCAGACCAGGCATATGCTCGGTGACAATGCGGAAGCCGTTTGAGAGAGTATGGGTCTGGATGCTCAATGCGCGATCCGTTCTTTGATGAGGGTTTGAATGGCGGCGAGATCATTCTCGACGCGTGTGACGCGCTCGTCGCGCTCAAAAAGGTCGGCCATGCGCGGGGGCAGTGGCGGGCGGATGCCGCTTGCGGCCTCGACAGCGTCGGGGAACTTGGCAGGATGCGCTGTGGCCAGCGTGATCATGGGGGTGTCGGCCTTCAGCTGCTCTTCGGCCACCTTCACGCCAATGGCGGAGTGCGGGCAGAGAAGCTCGCCTGTTTCGGCCAAGCTGCGGGTGATTGTGGCGCTGGTGTCGCTCTCGGAACAATTGCCGCTGTCATAGCTCTCGCGCAGGGCTTGCAACGCGCCTTGACTGACGGAGAAGCCAGATGCCTTGAGCTCTTCCATGAGCTGCGCCACGGGAGCTGCATCGCGGCCATAGGCCTCAAACAGGGCGCGCTCGAAATTGGAGCTGACCTGAATGTCCATTGACGGGCTGATGGACGGCGTGACGCCATCGGGGCGATATTCGGCTGTTGAGAGACACCGGTGAAGAATGTCGTTCTGGTTTGTTGCGACAACAAGGCGGTCGATGGGCAGGCCCATGCGCTTGGCGATGTAGCCTGCGAAGATGTCGCCGAAGTTGCCTGTGGGGACTGTGAAGCTGACCTTGCGGTGTGGCGCGCCGAGCGCGACGGCGGAAGAGAAGTAATACACAACCTGTGCAAGCACGCGGCCCCAGTTGATGGAGTTTACGCCCGCAAGGCGCACCCCATCGCGGAAGTCAAAGTCGTTGAACATGTCTTTAACGCGCGCCTGACAGTCGTCAAAGTCGCCGGTGACGGCGAGCGCGTGCACGTTGCTCTCTGTGGGCGTCGTCATCTGGCGGCGCTGCACCTCTGAGACGCGGCCATGTGGGTAGAGGATAAAGACATCGACGTTGGAGAGGCCGCGAAACGCCTCGATGGCGGCTGAGCCTGTGTCACCTGATGTGGCGCCAACGATTGTGATCCGTTTGCCCGAGCGCTCGAGAGCGGCCTGAAACATCTGGCCGATGATCTGCATGGCGAAGTCTTTGAAGGCGAGTGTAGGGCCATGAAACAGCTCGAGCAGGAAGTGGCCGCTGTCAAGCTGTACGAGTGGCGCGCGCGCGGCGTGGCCGAAGCCTGCATAGGCCTTGGCAATCAGCTCTTTGAACTCGGCGTTTGTGAAGGTGTCGCCGATGAATGGGCGCATGATGGCAAATGCCGTGTCCTCATAGGACAGGCCTGCGAGCGCGGCGATCTCGGTTTCGCTCAGGGTGGGGATGTCTTTGGGCAGATACAGCCCGCCATCACGGGCAAGGCCTGTGAGCATGGCGTCTTCAAAAGTGAGTTCAGGCGCTTGGCCGCGGGTCGAGATATATTTCATGGCTTCGCTTTCGCGTTTCGGCGTTGGAGAAAGTAGGCGGTCATTAGCACCCATACGGCGGCCAATCCATACCAAGTGATGATGTATTCAAGGTGGTTGTTGGGGATTGTGCTTGTATCAAGCGGCAAGGGCAGGAGCGCTTCGGGTTGGGGTGTTTCAACGCGGGTGACGATGAGCACCTCTTCGGTGTCGAGCGCTTGTGCAAGGGCAGGTACATCGCGGGCATACCATGTGTTGCCTGCGATGTCATTTTCAGGCGTGTAGCTGTCGCGTTCCTCTGGCCAGTGCAGGTTACCTTCAACCGTGGCGCGCCCTGCGGGGCGGGGCGTGTCTTTGTCACTCGAGCGCACATAGCCACGATCAACCAACAGGCGGCGGCCTTCGGTCTCGAAGGCCTGGATGATGCGGTAGCCGGCGCCATAGTCGCGGGTTGACACGAGGACGCGCACTTCCGGCCCTGTGAAGCTGCCTTGCACCGCGACGGCGCGGAACTGGTCAGTCACGGCATCGGGGTGTGCGGGCACCACCGCCGGAGCTGCGGCAAGGCGCGCGTCGATTGAGGCGATGTAGTCGGCCTTTTCGGCAAGGCGCGCCACTTGCCAGTTGCCGAGGCTGATAAGCACGGCAAGCACAAGCGCTGACAGAAGCAGGAAAGGCCAGTTTTTTATCATGGGCAAGACGTAAGGCGAGAGAGGGGGCACGTGCAAGGGGCCAAACGCGAAACGCCCCGCAAAAGCGGGGCGTTTGGTGTAACTTTTTGATCAGCTTGTGAAGGCTTATTGACCCCAGACGTAGATGCTGGCGAAGAGGAAGAGCCAGACCACATCGACGAAGTGCCAGTACCAGGCCGCCGCTTCGAAGCCAACGTGGCGCTCGGGCGTGAAGTGGCCCGCTTGCAAGCGGAAGAGGCAGACAGCAAGGAAGATCGTGCCGACCACAACGTGGAACCCGTGGAAGCCTGTCGCCATGAAGAAGTTGGCACCATAGATGTTGCCAGCAAAGCCAAAGCCTGCGTGGGTATATTCGTAGATCTGGAAGCCTGTGAAGATCACACCGAGAGCCACGGCAAGGATAAGACCCCACTTCATGTCTTCGCGGTTGTTCTCATGCGCCATTGCGTGGTGGGCCCATGTGGCCGCTGCACCGGAACATAGCAGGATGAGTGTGTTGATCAGAGGCAGGTGCCATGGGTCAAACGTCTCGATTCCAACAGGTGGCCATGGGCCGTCCACAGCGGGGCTTTGCGGGCCCATCGGATAGAGCGCGTGCTTGAAAAAGCTCCAGAACCAAGCTGCGAAGAACATGATCTCGGAGATGATGAACAGAACAACGCCGTACCGCAGGCCGATCTGAACGACAGGTGTGTGGTCGCCTGTGTTGCTTTCATGAACAACGTCAGCCCACCAGCCATACATGACATAGAAGGTGAACAGGAAACCCGCGATCATTACGAAAGGCGTGCTTCCGTGCATGAAAAGAACAGAACCAAAAAGCAGCACAAAACAAGCAAGCGATGCAAGCAGGGGCCATGGTGATGGGGGTAGGATGTGATAGTCGTGATTTTTTTCGTGCGCCATTGTGTCCCTCGCCTGAGGCTAGTTGTGATTAGTTAAGATTGGTTTTTTGGTCGGTCTCCAGAGCGGCTTGCGCTTCTGGGAGGTCGATTTGATAAAAGGTGTAGCCCAACGTGATGGTATGGACATACTGCCCTTCGCGATCTGTGACAATCTCTGGATCGACAAAGAAAGTCACGGGCATCTGCACCCGTTCGCCGGGCTGCAAGACTTGCTCTTCAAAGCAGAAGCAGTCGATCTTGGTGAAGAAACTGCCAGCTTCGTAGGGGGTTACATTGTAAGCCGCTGACCCTGCAACAGGTACGTCTGTCGGGTTGTAGGCCTCATAAAAGGCCAAGCCTGTCTCGCCGATGCGCACTTCCATCTCGCGTTGCATGGGCTTGAAGGTCCATGGGAAGTCACGCTCGATGGAGGCGTCAAAGCGGATCTTGATCGTTTGATCCAAGATCAGGTCCGAGCCTGCCTCGGCTGTGTTGGTCACGCCGCCAAAGCCCGTTACACGGCAAAACCAGTCATAAAACGGAACAGAAGCCCAAGCGAGGCCGCCCATCAGAATGACGACGCCAACTGTTTGTGCCAGTGTTTTGTTTTTACCTTCTAGTGCCATCAGTCACTTGTCTCCTGAGAAGAAGTTGATGTGGCTGTCCCGGTTGCGGCTGCTGCGGCCGCTTGTTTTTTGGCGTGCTCCGCCGCCATTTCCGCGTTTTGCGCGGTTAGTTTTACGTATGTCATCCCCATCACAAGGAAGACAAATGCACCCAGCACGAGGCCAAGGCCAACATTGCGGCTGCGACGGCGGCCGTGAAGTTCGTGCTCGACGCGAAGTTTACTGCTCATGACCAGCCTCCAAGACCGTAAGGCGCGAGGCCTTTTTCAACAAGAATCGCGACGAAATGCGCGAAGAGATAGAGCAGTGAGAAAGTGAAGAACTTTCTCTCGACTTTGTAATTGTCAGCATCGGCCTGTTCATCACCGCGGCGCCAGATATCAAACGCGCCTTTCAGGAAGATCGCGTTGAGGACCAAAGCAGCCGTCAGATAGATGGGGCCACCAATGCTGGTGAAGCCTGTTCCGATCGCGATGGGCGCGAGCAGGATTGTGTAGACAATAATGTGGGCGCGGGTTGCGGGGCGGCCATGCGTTACGTTGAGCATGGGCACGCCAGCGTCGCGGTAGTCAGACTTCATGAAGAGGGCCAGCGCCCAGAAGTGGGGGGGAGTCCACATGAAGATCAGAGTGAACATCAACACGCTTTCCACGCTGATGCCACCTGTTGCAACGGCCCAACCGATCATGGGAGGGAAGGCTCCGGCAGCGCCACCAATGACGATGTTTTGTGGCGTCCAGCGCTTGAGCCACATGGTGTAGACCACCACGTAGAAAAAAATCGTAAAGGCCAAAATGCCAGCTGCGACGAGGTTGGCCGCAAGGGCCAGCATCGTCACGGAGAAGACCGCGAGGAACATGCCAAAGGCAAATGTTTCGCTCTCGCTGATGATGCCAGCAGGGATCGGGCGGCTCTGGGTGCGGCGCATGATGCGGTCGATGTCGGCATCATACCACATGTTCAGCGCCCCTGATGCGCCGCCGCCAATGGCGATAAAGAGAATGGCGGCGAACCCGAGCAGAGGGTGCACAGGCACTGGTGCGGCGAGCAGGCCCACCAGTGCTGTGAAAACAACAAGCGACATGACACGGGGCTTCAGCAGCGCAAAATAATCGCCAAAGCCAGCTTCACCAGCTCGGGCAAGTGTTTTCGTCCGTGTGTTGATTGATGTGTCGCTCATCGCATCTCTCTGGATCAGGTGAGGAAAAGAGGGCAGGTTACCGCCCTCTTGTTGACTTAGTCAGCCGAGGCCAATGTCACGGAAGCAGGCACACCGGCGTACTCTTCCTTCGCGCCAAGCAGCCATTCGTCATAGGCTTCCTGGCTTACAACTTCGACTGTGATCGGCATGTAGGCGTGGTCTTTGCCGCAAAGCTCTGAGCACTGGCCGAAGTAGAGGCCTTCTTTCTCTGCTTTGAACCACAGCTGCGCGAGGCGGCCCGGTACGGCGTCTTGCTTCACACCAAAGGCAGGGATGGTCCATGAGTGGATCACATCGGCGCCTGTGACTGTCATGACGACCACTTTGTCGACCGGCACAACAATGCGTGTGTCTGTCGCAAGGAGGTATTCGTCGTCTGAGTAGCCGTAGTCGGCGAGCTCTTCGCGCGCGACCATGAAGCTTTCAAAGCCGAACTCCTCGTCTGTGTATTCGTAGCCCCAGTACCACTGGTAGCCTGTCACTTTGATGTTCACTTCGCCTTCAGGGATGATCTGTTGTTTGAACAGGATCGGCAGCGAGAAGGCCCCGATGAAGACGAGGATCAGCACTGGCACGAGTGTCCACATGACCTCGATGGGTGTGTTGTGCGTGAAGGTCGCTGGGGTCGGGTTTGCTTTGCGGTTGTGGAACACGATGATCCACAGAACCAGAGCGATGACCAAAAGACAGATCGCAAGGATGATCCAGTTGATCGCTGTGTCCAGCCAGATGATGTCGCGTTTCAGCTCGGTGGCTGCAAATTGGAAGTTCATGCCACCATCGACAGGCTTGCCGACGCGCTCGACAGCGTCTTGTGCCATGGCAGGAAGCGCAAAAATGGCTGTCATAAGAGCCAGAAGGGAAGAAAGAATTCGCATGGTTCACCCTGATCGGTTGAGTATCTCTGTTTTATCTTAAAGCAAAAGGAACCAGAGACTCATGTCTCGGCCCATTGCGTCTTGGAGCCTCAGAAACCATATTCTAGGCTCAGAGACAATATTGTAGCTTGCGTCAAAGAGACGCTTTTTTGATTTAGATCAAGAAAATACGCCCCGAGAAAGACAGGAAAAGTCATGAGCAACGCCCCGTTTCGCCCCTTTGAGACCGAGATAGACGAGGGGAAAGCCCTTAAATTGTTGGAGAATGCCTGTGCCGGGGCCGATGATGGAGAGCTTTTTCTGGAGCGCTCCAAGTCGGAAGCTCTTGTCCTGGATGACGGGCGCGTCAAAACAGCAAGTTTTGACACATCTCAAGGTTTTGGCCTCAGGGCTGTGCTGGGTGAGGTGGCTGGCTATGCGCATTCCACCGATATCAGCGAAGCGGCTGTGACGCGCGCTGTCGAGACGGCGCGCTTGGCTGTGGCTGCGGGCGGGGGCACGATGGCGGCGGGGCCAAAGGGCACAAACACCCGTCTTTATGAGGCAATTGATCCGATCGAGAGCGCAGGCTTTTCAGCCAAGCTTGATATCCTGAAAGAGATTGATGCCTATGCCCGTGGCCTTGATGCGCGGGTGGTGCAGGTGACAGCCTCGGTTTCGGCAACCTATCAGGAGGTCGAGATTCTGCGTGTGGGCGGTCAGCGGCTGACCGATGTGCGCCCGATGACGCGGCTCAATGTAGGTGTGATTGTCGAGCAGGGTGGCCGCCGCGAAAGCGGGTCGGCGGGCGGCGGGGGGCGTGTTGGCCTCACGGGGCTGCTCGCGCCAACAAGCTGGCAGGCCAGCGCACGGGAAGCGCTGCGCATTGCTTTGGTCAACCTTGATGCAGTGCCAGCGCCTGCGGGACAGCTTGATATTGTGCTCGGGCCAGGCTGGCCCGGGATCTTGCTGCACGAGGCCATTGGCCACGGGCTTGAGGGCGACTTCAACCGTAAGGGAAGCTCTGCTTTTGCAGGGCTAATGGGCCAGCAGATTGCGGCCAAAGGTGTGACGGTTCTGGATGATGGCACGATCCCTGACAGGCGCGGCTCGATCACGATTGATGATGAAGGCACGCCCAGTGCGAAGAATGTGCTGATCGAAGACGGGGTGCTTGTGGGCTATATGCAAGACCGCCAGAACGCGCGCCTGATGGGGGTTGAGCCTACAGGCAACGGACGGCGGGAAAGCTTCCAGCACGCACCGATGCCGCGCATGACCAACACCTATATGATGGGCGGTGAGGCCGATCCGAGCGATATCGTGGCCGATCTGAAAGACGGTATTTGGGCCGTGGGCTTTGGCGGCGGGCAGGTTGATATTACAAACGGCAAGTTTGTCTTTTCCTGCACCGAGGCCTACCGCGTCCGCAACGGGAAAGTCATGGAGCCTGTGAAGGGTGCAACGCTCATCGGAGATGGAGCCACGGCCCTGAAGAACATCCGCGCGCTTGGCAATGACATGGCGCTTGATCCGGGTATGGGCAACTGCGGCAAAGCGGGCCAGTGGGTGCCTGTTGGTGTTGGGCAACCCACTGTCATGATTGGCGGATTAACCGTTGGTGGCTCTGCCGCCGCAGGCTGACAGGCGCAGCTTACAGCCCCTCAAAATCACAGAGCGCCATGACGTCCATGCCCATGGCTTCAAGGCGCTTGCGCCCGCCCAGCTCTGGCAGGTCGATGACAAAGGCGCAGCTGATGACTTCGCCGCCCAACCGCTCGATGAGCTTGATGCCGGCTTCGGCTGTGCCACCCGTTGCGAGGAGGTCATCGACCACGAGAATCTTCTCGCCCGCCTGGATGGCGTCATCATGGATTTCGACCACGGCTTCGCCGTATTCGAGCGTGTATTCTTCCGAGATCACAGCCCCCGGAAGCTTGCCCTTTTTGCGCACAGGCACAAAACCGACAGAGAGCTGGTGGGCAATCGCCCCGCCCAAGATAAAGCCGCGCGCCTCAAGGCCGACGACCTTGTCGATCTGCATACCCGCATAGGGGTGCAGCATCTGGTCAATCGCCATGCGAAAGCCGCGCGGATCAGCAAAGAGGGTTGTCACATCACGAAACATGATGCCCTCATGAGGAAAGTCAACGATCGTGCGGATGTAGTCTTTGACGGTTTTCATTTTTTTCCTCAGCGTTACCAGCCACAGCTTTTTCGGAGCGGTGATATCGCATCTTCTATCCCGCGGACATCGAATTTTGCAGTTACAGGATTTTCATTGAACGGAGTGAAACGAACCAAGAGACTATCTGCTCCAAACAGAGATTTAATAACGGGAATTGACTGTCCTCCGCTCCACAGGCCAAGCGAACGGTTATTGGTGCTCTCATTGAAACCTCGTTTCTGAGTTGGCTTGTCGTCGATACGGTATTCAACGGAGCCATAGCCTTGAAAGCCAGATGCCACATGGCAGTGGGTCGCAATGATTAGAGCTGTCGTGTTCTCGACACAGCGTGCAAAAAGAGTAATTTTTTGATCATCAGAATAGCCACAACGGACAGTTTTTTCGCTTGAAACGGATAGGAAAACGTCTGTTGTATCCTTGAAGTCTGACTTTTCTTGCCTCACCGTCCAATTGCCTTTGGATGGTTCGGTTGAGACTTCTGGAGTTAGGCCTAAGGCTTTGTCGTAGCAAGCGAGCCGGTCTAAGTCGTTTTGGATTGCGGCACAGCCTTCAAGGTCTTGCGCATTTAGGGTGTTTGCTGCGAAGAGCGCGATAATTGATATAAAATGTTTCACTGGCTAACTCCTTAGATTTATCGATTTTGCCCTACTATAGGTTGAATTAGTATCGATTTTCTAGAGTGGCTTGCCTGATTACGTTGCGCGTTTGAGCGTGGTGGTGAGAAGCCCCATGGCGACAAGCGTTGCCCCGCCTGTACGTGTCATCCAGACAAGGGCTTTGGGCTGGGCTATGACGCTGCGGAGGCGGTCAGCGAGGAGCGCATAGGCCAGTGCGTTGAGGGTTGCAAGGCTTACAAAGGTTGCGACGAGCAGGGCCATTTGGGGCAGGATCGCCGCCTCGGGGCGGATGAACTGCGGCACAAAGGCGATGAAAAACGCGATGCTCTTCGGATTGAGCGCGGTGACGGCAGCCGCATGGGCAAAGACGCCACGCGGCGTGACGCTTTTGTCAGCCTCGGGCAGGCTGAGGGTTTCTTCGGTGGCCGAGCGCAAGAGCTTTACGCCGAGGTAGACCAGATAGACCGCGCCGACCCATTTGAGGACGGTAAAGGCCGTGGCCGAGGCCAGAACCAGCGCGCCAAGCCCTGCGAGCGACGCTGTCATGGCGACAAGATCGCCCAGTGCCACCCCCGCCGCCGAGGCAACCGCCACAGGCCGACCCTTGGAGAGCGCATAGCTCATGACCAGAAGAATCGTCGGGCCGGGGATCATCAGAAGCACCGATGAGGCGAGCACGAAGGCACCCCAAGTTTCAAATGTCATCTTTACCTATCTTTCTTAACAACTGGTAACGCCTCTGGGCGGCGGCCTTTAGAGGACACGCCCTGCCACCGCGTCAAGCTTTGCCAAAAGCGCCGCGTCGCGGGCCTCTGGCGCGGTGAGGATCGCATATTCCAGAGCGCGGTCGCAGCCGTGGGGGCAGGCTGCGCGTGCCGCGCCGAGCAGGGCGGGCAAGCGGGAGACCAGAGCGCGGCCTTTTTCGGCGTTGCCCATCAAAGTCTTAATGATTTCAGTCACATCGACTTCGCCGTGTTCGGGGTGCCAGCTGTCGTAGTCGGTGATCATGGCCACCGAGGCGTAGCAGAGCTCGGCTTCGCGGGCGAGTTTGGCCTCGGGCATATTGGTCATGCCGATCACGTCGGCCCCCCAGCTTTCGCGGTACATTTTGCTCTCGGCCAGCGTGGAGAATTGCGGGCCTTCCATGGCAAGATAGGTGCCGCCATTGTGCACGGTGATGCCTGCGTCTTGGGCGGCTTCAAAGCAGGCGGCGCCAAGGCGGGGGCAGGTGGGGTGCGCGACCGAAACATGCGCCACGCAGCCTGTGCCAAAGAAGGATTTCTCGCGGGCGAATGTACGGTCAATGAATTGATCTACAATGACAAAATCGCCGGGTGCCATCTCTTCGCGAAAGCTGCCGCAGGCGGAGACAGAGATCACATCGGTGACCCCAATGCGCTTGAGCGCATCGATATTGGCGCGGTAGGGCACGCTTGTGGGCGTGTGGATATGGCCGCGCCCGTGGCGGGGGAGAAAGGCCATTTTGACACCATTCAGACGGCCTGTCAGGATCGCGTCAGAGGGCTTTCCCCAAGGGGTTTTAACCGTTTGCCAGCTGGCATTTTCCAGCCCGTCGATCTCATATATTCCTGACCCGCCGATGACGCCAATCATAGTTTCGCTCATGGTGTGCTCCCTGATATCTGTTGGCTCATTTGTGGCCCGATGCGGGGCCAAAGGCAAGGCAGCGTGCGCAGGCTTAACCTGCTTGTGATGGCCAAAAACGGGGGGGTGAAAAGCGTGCACCATGCGTGCACCCCCCGTGCACCGGCTGTGGCGGGTGTTGTGCGCGGGCGAATCGTTAACCTTTTGGTTTCTCCTGTCGAAACGGCCTGCCAAACGCAGGCCCACCCGCCGAGGCCCTGCAGCCTGTGCATCGGCGCAACGCGTCGTGGCGCGCGTTTCGGTGCGGGCTGGCCATTTGACGCGGGGCGCGTTAGGGCGCAAGGCTGAACGCGAACCCGAACGACCCGAGTAGGACAGAATATATGAAACGCGCCCTTATGGCTGCTTTTGCCAACCGCCTTGCCATGCCAGACCTGAGGCTGATGCCTGACGAACCCTTTAGCGTGGGGCGGCTCAGAATCGAGGTGCTGGCGGGGCTGACCGTGGCGCTGGCGCTTGTGCCTGAAGCTGTCGCCTTTGCCTTTGTGGCGGGGGTGCATCCGCTGGTCGGGCTGTATGCGGCCTTTCTTGTGGGCCTCATCACGGCTGTGTTTGGCGGCCGCCCCGGTATGATCTCGGGCGCGACTGGCGCTCTGGCGGTTGTGATGGTGGCGCTCGTGGCGCAGCACGGGGTGGAATATCTCTTTGCGACGGTCGTGCTGATGGGGGTCTTGCAGCTGATTGCGGGGGCCATGCATTGGGGCAAGTTCATCCGCCTTGTGCCGCATCCTGTGATGCTGGGCTTTGTGAACGGGCTCGCGATTGTTATTTTCCTTGCGCAGATGACGCAGTTTAAAGTGCCGGGCTCTGTTGTGAACACAGGCCACGGTATGAGCGGCGGTGAGTGGCTGACGGGCACAGCGCTTATGATGATGCTGAGCCTCGTGGCGCTGACCATGGCGATTATCTGGGTGATGCCGAAGGTGACACGCTTTGTGCCGGCCCCTCTCGCAGGGATCGGGATTGTGGCGATCCTTGTGATTGCACTTGGGCTTGATGTGCCGCGCGTGGGCGATCTGGCGTCGATCTCTGGCGGCTTCCCGAGCTTTCACAACCCGTTTGGCACGGGGGAGGGGCTTTACGGCACAGCACTTGCACCGCTTAATATGGAGACGTTTTACATCATTCTGCCCTATGCGGTTATTCTGGCCGCGATTGGCCTGATCGAAAGCTTGCTGACGCTGAACCTTGTGGGCGAAATTACCGGGAAGCGCGGCGGGGCTTCGCAGGAATGTATGGCGCAGGGTGCTGCCAATGTTGTGACAGGCTTTTTCGGCGGTATGGGCGGCTGTGCCATGATCGGGCAGAGCATGATCAATGTGAAGTCGGGCGGGCGCACGCGCATTGCTGGCATTGCGGCGGCGCTCTTTTTGCTGAGCTTCATCATGTTTGCCTCGCCGCTGATCGAGCAGATCCCGCTGGCGGCGCTTGTGGGCGTGATGTTCATGGTGGTGATCGGCACATTTGCGTGGAACTCGCTCAAGATCCTGCGCCGTGTGCCTATGACGGATGCTTTTGTCACCATTCTGGTGACGATTGTGACAGTGGCCTATGATCTGGCGATTGCGGTTGTTGTGGGTGTGATCGTGTCGGCGCTGGCCTATGCGTGGAACAACGCGACGCGCATTCATGCTGTCACGCGCGAGTCGACCACGGATGAGGGCGCGAAAGTCTATGAAATTCAGGGGCCGCTTTTCTTTGGCTCAAGCGATGGCTTTGCCGAGATTTTCGAGGTCGAGACAGACCCTGATCTTGTGATCGTGGATTTCAAGGAAAGCCGCGTTGTGGACCAATCGGCGCTTCAGGCGATTGAGGCTTTGGCGGCGCGCTATGAGGCGGCTGGCAAGCAGATCAAGCTGCGCCACCTGAGCCGCGACTGTCACAAGCTGCTCAACAAGGCGGGCCACCTGATGGTGGATAGTGACGATGACCCCGATTATGCGCTGGCTGTGGATTATGATGTGCAGACAGGTATTCTGGAGAGCGGGCACTAAGCCCCGCTTTAACGCCCCAAAAAAAGAGCCGCTTGTGCCGATGCGCAGGCGGCTTTTTCTGTTTGGGCGCAGGTGCGATTTGACATTGCGCCCCATGCTGGCAGAGTGCGCATCAGATCAAACATGAGGGTATGACATGAAGCAGCGCGAACTTGGCCGCACGGGTATTTCTGTGAGCGAGCTGTGCCTTGGCACGATGACATTCGGCACGCAGACCAGCGAGGCCGACAGCCACGCGCAGATGGATATGGCGCTGGCGCATGGGGTGCAGTTTTGGGACTGTGCCGAGATGTACCCTGTGAACCCGCTCACCAAGGAAACGCAGGGCGATGCCGAGCGTATTCTGGGCAACTGGTTTGAAAAGACAGGGCGGCGCAACGAGGTTGTGCTGGCCACGAAGCATTCGGGGGCTGGCTATAAAAACGTGCGCGACGGTGCGCCGATCACGGCGGCGACCATCCCTGAGGCGATTGAGGGCAGCTTGAAGCGGCTCAAGACCGATGTGATCGATCTATACCAGTTTCACTGGCCCAACCGTGGCTCGTATATGTTTCGCCAGAACTGGAAGTTTGACCCTTCAAAACAGAACCGCGCCGAGACGCTGGCCAATATGGAAGCCTGTCTTGAAGCTTTGCAGCGCGAGGTGGAGCGCGGCACGATCCGTGCCTTTGGCCTGTCAAACGAGAGCGCTTGGGGCACGTGCCAGTGGCTTGCTGCCGCCGAGCGCGTGGGCGGGCCGCGTGTGGCCTCTGTGCAGAACGAATATTCGCTGCTGTGCCGCCTCTATGACACCGACATGGCCGAGATGAGCGTGAACGAAGACGTGGGCCTTTTGGCTTTTTCGCCGCTGGCGGCGGGCTTTTTGACGGGCAAGTATCAGGCGGGCGCAGTGCCCGAGGCCTCGCGCATGAGCCTTGTGCCCGAGATGGGCGGGCGCATGACGCCACGGGTTTTGGAGGCGGTTGCGGCTTATCTTGCGATTGCGGCGCGCCATGGTCTTGACCCTGTGCATATGGCGCTGGCGTGGACGCTGACGCGGCCGTTTATGGGCAGCTCGATTTTTGGTGCAACGACCGTGGGCCAGCTTGAGCACGCTTTGGGCGCGGGCGATGTTGTGCTGTCTGCCGAGGTGCTCAAAGAGATCGACGCGGCGCATAAGCTGCACCCGATGCCTTACTGAGGCCGCCCCCTGAGGCTGCGCACGGAGTTGCCGTGCGCGGCACGAAAGGCGCGCGCGAAGCTGGCTTGCGAGGCAAAGCCCGTGGCAAGCGCTATGTCTTGCACGGGCAGGGATGTATCAAGTGCGAGGCGGTGGGCCTCGGAGAGCCTGAGGGCAAGGTAGGTTGCCTTGGGGCTTTGGCCCAGCGCCGCTTTGAAGCGCAGCTCCAGCACGCGGGGCGAGAGCGAGACAGCAGTTGCCAGCGCAGCGATGCCGAGCGGCGTTTCGACATTGGCCTGCATCAGCGCCAGCGCGCGGGCCACGGCGGGGTGGTGGCGCGCAAGGCTTTGGCGGCTGGCGGGGTTTTGCGGCAGATCGGCGGGCAAGGACGGATCATGCAAAAACGCGCCTGCCACCTCTTGGGCGAGGCGTGCGCCAAAGCGCTCTTCAATGAGGCGCAGCATCATATCCAGCCCGGACATAGCGGCGCCTGCGGTGGCAAACTTGCCCGATTGCACAAAGCGGTGGGCGAGGGTTTCAACCCCGTCAAAGCGTGCGGCAAAACTCTCGAGATCTTCCCAGTGGGTGGTGGCGCGGTGGCCGTTGAGCAGACCTGCGCGCGCCAAGAGCCAGCTCGCCCCATCTATTGCCAGGACCTGCCCCGCGCGGGGCGCGAGGCGGCGCAGAGTGGCCAGAAGCGCAGGTGTGGCGTGGGCCTCAAGGTTGAAACCTGCAACGATCACCAGCAGATCGCAGCTGTCTATCTGGCTGAGCGCTGTGCCGTGCACCTCGACCCCTGATGTGAGCGTTGCGGGCGCGTCTGTGGGGGTTACAAACCGCCACTGAAAGAGCGTGCGGCCTGCGCGGCGGTTGGCGGCGCGCAGCGGGTCAACGGCGGCGGCAAAGCTGAGCGTGTTGCTGTCGCTGAAGGTGAGCACAGCCGTATCGAGCGGTTTTGCCAAGATTTTTTCGGTATTTGCCATGTCTATTTCGTAAAAGATCAAAAGAGGCAGCACAAGAGCGGTGATACTTTTGGCAAATCTGACGCTGAGGAGGGATTCGCCAATGCCACTGACAATGAACAAAGAGGTTTTCATCACCTGTGCCGTAACAGGCTCGGGGGGCACGCAAGACCGCAGCCCGCATGTGCCGCGCTCGCCCAAAGAGATTGCCGACAGCGCGATCAAGGCGGCCAAGGCGGGGGCGGCTGTGGTGCATTGCCATGTGCGCGACCCCGAGACCGGCGCGCCCAGCCGTGACCTCAAGCTTTACCGCGAGCTGACAGACCGTGTGCGCGAGGCGGATGTGGATGTTGTGCTCAACCTCACCGCTGGCATGGGCGGTGATATGGTCTTTGGCGGGGTTGAAACCCCGCTGCCGACCGTGGCCGGAACTGACATGGTGGGCGCAACAGAACGCGTGGCGCATATTGCGGAGTGTCTGCCCGAAATCTGCACGCTCGACTGTGGCACGATGAACTTTGCCGAGGCCGACTATGTGATGACCAACACGCCCGGTATGCTCACGGCGATGGGGCGGATGATGACCGAGATGGGCGTGAAGCCCGAGATCGAAGCCTTTGACACAGGTCACCTCTGGTACGCCAAGCAGCTTGTGGCGGATGGCGTTCTTGAGCCTGATGCGCTGGTGCAGCTGTGCATGGGGGTGCCTTGGGGCGCGCCTGATGATCTCAACACATTTATGGCGATGGTTAACAATGTGCCAAGCGAGTGGACGTTCAGCGCCTTTGCGCTGGGGCGCAACCAGATGGCTTATGTGGCTGCGTCTGTGCTGGCGGGCGGAAACGTGCGCGTGGGCTTGGAAGACAACCTTTGGCTGGACAAGGGCGTCTTGGCCGAGAACTATCAGCTGGTAGAGCGTGCTGTGAGCATCATCGAGAACATGGGGGCCAAAGTGATCGGCCCCGAGGCGGTGCGCGAAAAGCTGAAACTGACAAAGAGAGCCCCGAAATCATGAGACTTGCACTGCCCCGTTTTGCCCTCGCTCTCCTGACCTTGTTTGCGCTGGCGGCGTGTCAGATCGATGAGGGGGTCTCGGGCGGGGGCGGTGCGCCGCAGCAATCTGCGGGCAAGCGCTCGCCCCTGTTGGTGGCGCAAGACTGCGAGGCGGCGGGTGGCACAATGGTTGTGGGCCTTGCGGGGCCGCAATGTGCGCGCGCCCAGCCTGATGCGGGCAAAGCCTGCACCGACAACGGAGATTGCGCGGGGTTCTGCCTTGCCAAGAGCAAGAGCTGCTCGCCTGTGACGCCCTATTTTGGCTGCCATGAGGTTTTGCTCCAAGGCAAGGCTGCTGCGATCTGCATCGATTAACACGGATAAGGAACGAGAGAGATGGATAAACGGGCTGCTATCATCGGCGGTGGTGTGATCGGTGGCGGCTGGGCCGCGCGGTTTTTGCTCAATGGTTGGGATGTGCGGGTGTTTGACCCTGACCCCGAGGCCGAACGCAAGATTGGCGAAGTGCTGGCCAATGCGCGCCGCGCCTTGCCGGGGCTTGGCAATATGGCGTTGCCAGAGGAAGGGCGCCTGAGCTTTCACACAGATCTGGCCGAGGCCTGCGAGGGCGCGGCTTGGGTGCAGGAAAGCGTGCCGGAGCGCCTGGATATCAAGCACAAGGTCTATGGCCAGCTTGCGGCATGTGTGGCGGCGGATGCTGTGATCGGCTCCTCGACGTCGGGCTATAAGCCGAGCGAATTGCAGGCGGGGATGGCCAATGCGCGCCAGATTGTGGTGACGCATCCGTTCAACCCCGTGTACCTTTTGCCGCTGATCGAGCTGGTCACAACCGAGGCCAACGACGCGGGCGTGATTGCCAGGGCGAAAGAGGTGATTTCGGGTGTCGGGATGTATCCGCTGCATCTGAAGAAAGAGATTGATGCCCATATTGCCGACCGCTTTCTCGAGGCTGTGTGGCGCGAGGCGCTTTGGCTGATCAACGATGGCATCGCCACGACAGAAGAGATCGACAATGCGATCCGCTACGGCTTTGGCATCCGCTGGGCGCAGATGGGTCTGTTTGAAACTTACCGCGTGGCGGGTGGCGAGGCGGGGATGCGCCATTTCATTGCGCAGTTTGGCCCCTGTCTGAGCTGGCCCTGGACCAAGCTCATGGATGTGCCCGAGCTGACAGACGAACTGGTCGATGCGATTGCCGACCAGTCGGATGCGCAGAGCGGGATGCACAGCATCCGCGAGCTGGAGCGCATTCGCGATGATAACCTTGTGGGCATGATGCGTGCGCTGGGCGCGAACGACTGGGGCGCAGGCGCTTTGCAAAACGCCCATGACAAGACCCTGCGCGCAGGCGCAGGCATTGCCAGCCATATCGATGAGATTGCCGACCTGAGCCAGCCTGTTCTGACGCTGCACCGTGTCGTGCCGCTCGACTGGCTCGACTACAACGGCCATATGACCGAGAGCCGCTATTTGCAGGCTTTTGCCGACTCAACCGACCGCTTTATGGAGCAGATCGGCTGTGATGCGGCCTATATCGCGAGCGGCGGCAGCTACTTCACCGCCGAGACGCATATCAGGCATATCGACGAGGTTCATGCCGGTGCCAAGATCACGGTGCACACGCAGGTGATTATGGGGGCCGGCAAGAAGATGCACCTGTTCCACACAATGCGCGAAGGCGACCGGCTACTGGCGAGCGGTGAGCATATGCTCTTGCACGTTGATCTTGCCACGCGCCGCGCGGCTCCGCCGGCGGCGCATGTCGAGGCGGCCTTGGTGAAGGTGGCTGCGGCCCATGCGGGCCTCGCGGCACCTGAGGGGCTTGGCCGCGCGATCGGTGATGCGCGGTGAAAGTGCTTGTGACAGCGGGCGCGTCCGGGATCGGGCGCGCCATGGCTGAGGCCTTTGCGGCCGAGGGGGCACAAATCTGGGTGACGGATGTGGACACGGGCGCTTTGGCGGCTGTGCCCGAGGGCTGGCAGGCCTCTTGTGTGGACGCCTCTGACGAGGTGGCGATGGCGGCGCTTTTTGAAGAGATCATGGCGCATTGGGGCGGGCTGGATGTGCTCTGCGCCAATGCGGGTATCGCCGGGCCGACGGCTGCTGTGGAAGATGTGGCGCTTGCGGACTGGCGCCAATGCGTGAGTGTGAACCTTGAGGGGGCGTTTCTGGCCGCAAAATACGCCGCCCCGATGATGAAGGCGCAAAACAGCGGATCGATTGTGCTGACCTCCTCAACGGCAGGGCAATATGGCTATCCGTTTCGTGCGCCCTATGCGGCGGCGAAATGGGCGATTATCGGCCTGATGAAAACATTGGCGATGGAGCTTGGCCCTTACGGCATCCGTGCCAATGCGATCTGCCCCGGGGCGGTGGAAGGTGCGCGGATGGACGGCGTTTTGGCGCGTGAAGCTGCGGCCAAGGGCATGACGCGGGACGCGGTCTATGCGGGCTATGCGGCGGGCACCTCGATGCGCAGTTTTGTGAGCGCCGAGGATGTGGCGCAAATGGCGGTGTTCCTTGGCTCAAGCAAAGCGCGGCTGGTGAGCGGACAGGTGATTGCTGTGGACGGGCACACGGAGAACCCTGATCCGAAAATCTAGGATCGAATTGGCTGCGCCAATCCGACCGATGCGAGAGGGGCTTTGCCCCTCTCGCGCTCTCCCCAGGATATTTTAAGCAAAAAGAAAGCGCTAGGGCAGCTCGGAGGCGAGCGCATCAAGGTGTGCGGGGAAGTCGCGCGCTGTGATGCGGGCTTCGACGACGAGCGCGTCAAAGTGCTGTGTGAGCGCTGCGACGCGCTCGCGGTCACGGAAGGTGAGATAGTCGCGGCCCACGTATAGCGCGGCCAGGAGCGGGCCGAAAACTGTGATGGGGGAGGAGAAGAGGCGGCGGGCATCAAACAGGTAGATGCGCAGGCGCGG
>NZ_CBFHTG010000014.1:47053-69182 GCF_965658795.1 Lentibacter sp.
GGGCCTGCGCCTGTAACGGTTTTGTGAACACTGACCTCACATATGGGAGCCTGTCTTGGACAGCCGTAGACGCACCTTTGCCAAAGCCATTTTGTGGAACATCATCGGATTGAGCGTGATGAGCGCGGTCGGCTTTGTGGCCACGGGCTCTTTTGCGCTTGGTGGGATGATGGCTTTGGCCAACGCCGGTATCGGGTTTGTGAGCTATGTGCTGTATGAGCGGGTTTGGGCCAATGTGTCTTGGGGGCGCGTGTGAGGCTGGCGCGGGTCGAGCTGCCGACGCTGGCTTTGCTGCTGGCAACCTATGGGCTTTGGGCGCTGGGGATGACATGGGCTGCCGACGTCTGGCTGCCTCTGGGGATGGTCTGTGTGGCCTTGGCAGCTGTGCAGCATTCCTCGCTGTGCCATGAGGCCCTCCACGGACATCCGACGCGGCTGCGCTGGCTCAATGAAGCGCTGGTCTTTCCGCAGCTTTCGCTTTTTGTGCCTTATGGGCGGTTTCGTGACCTGCATCTGATCCACCATCAGGACGAACGCCTGACAGACCCTTATGATGACCCTGAGAGCAACTATCGTGACCCGAAAGTCTGGGCCGAGATGCCCGCTTGGGGGCAGGCGGTGTTGATGTTTAACAACACGCTTTTCGGGCGTATGCTCGTGGGGCCGCTTGTGGGGCAATACGTCTTTATGCGCGATGACTGGCGCAGCATACGCGCTGGCGCGCGCGATGTGCTGGTGAGCTGGCTTGTCCATATTCCTGCGGTGGCGCTGGTGCTGTGGTGGGCTGTGGCGCTGGGCCATATGCCGCTTTGGGCTTTGGGTCTGGCAACCTATGTGGCGCTGTCGATTTTAAAGATCCGCACGTTTCTGGAGCACCGCGCCCATGAGGCGACGCAGGGGCGCACTGTGATTGTGGAAGACCGTGGGCTGCTGGCGCTTTTGTTTCTCAACAACAACTACCATGTGGTGCATCACGAGCGCCCCGGCGTGCCGTGGTACCGTTTGCCAGCGCTGTTTCGTGCCGAGCGCACAGCCTTTCTGGACAAGAATGACGGGTATTACTACCGTTCCTATCGTGAGGTGTTCGGTCAGTATTTCTGGCGTGCCAAAGACCCTGTGCCGCATCCGCTCTGGCCAAGTGACTAGGCCGCTGCCGCGGGCTGTGGCTTAGGTATCGGCGATCTCTTTGCCTGTGAGCGGGCCGCGCCCGCCGAGGCGCAGAAACAGGCTTTCTTCCTCGCCGTTGTGAAAGAAGGGCACGTTTGTGGGCGGCTCTGTGAGATGCGCGCGGTGGGCCACTTCGGCGAGGACAACCTCGGTGATGAAGGGCAGATCAAAGCTGCGCACCTCTTCCAGAGGGATCCATTGCAGGTGGGAGAGCTCATCCTCGGCGCCGGAAAAATCATCCAGATCAGAGGCGATTTCGGCCGCATCAACCAGAAAGAAACGTGCATCAAAGCGGCGCGGGCGCCCCGGGGGGGTGATGGCGCGAAAGACAAATTGCAGGGGCCGTGCGGAGGGGAGGAAGCCCTCATCTGCGAAGTCTTCCCACTCCTCCGGGACATTGCCAGCCCATGCGCCGCGTGTCCCAAGAATCAGGCCTGTTTCTTCCCAGAGCTCGCGAATGGCGGCCACGCCGAGGGCGCGGGAGATGTCTTTTTCGCAGCCCTCTACAAGCCGCTCTGCGCAGATGGGGTGAAAGCCTTCGGCCAGAGGGATATCGAAATCTTCCTCATCCAGTGCGCCACCCGGGAAGACAAACTTGTTGGGCATGAAGGCCGCTGCAGCGCCGCGCTGGCCCATCAGAACCTTGGGCGCTGTGAAGCGGTCGCGCAGGGCGATGACTGTTGCAGCGTTGCGGATGGCGGTTTTGTCGACTGGTTGTGTCATCTGGCCCTCAAAGCAGGGGCGCGGCAAAGCTCAACTGCCGCCGCCAAAACCATGCATGCGACGGGCCCATTGAAAGCCGATGACCGCGCCTTTCATTCTGGGCAGAAGGTATAGGGTGAGGGCAGTCGTGCCAAGCGCGAAGATGGTAAAGAGCGTCAGAGGCTCGGGGCGGTACTGCACAAAGGTGATGTGCAGAGCGGGAATCATCACATGGCCGACCACGAGGATGGTGAGGTAGGCGGGGCCGTCATCGGCGCGGTGGTGGCTGAAGTCTTCGCCGCAGACGGCGCATTCGTCATTCACCTTGAGGTAGGCTTTGAGCAGGGGGCCTGAGCCACAGTTGGGGCACTTGCAGGCCCAGCCCTTGCGCAAGGCCGATTTGAGCGGGCGCTCTTCAGCTGTGTCGAGCGAGTGGCTTTGGGCGAGTGTTTGATCGGAGTGGGGCATGAAAGATCCGTTGGCTGACGTTTGGTAAAGGATGAGGCCGAAAGCCCAAGAAATAAAGGGGGCAAGTTGCCCTTGCGGCGGGATGTCGCGAATTTGGGTCATGGGGGCGACGGAAAAGAAGCAGGGGCGCGTATCAGCCCCAGAAGCCGAGGACGAAGACCAAGGCAAGATACAGGAGATATCACATGAAACGGACCTATGCAGTTGCAGTTATTGTCGCAGCCAGTCTGACGGTGGCAGCAGGAGGCGCTATGGCCTTCGGGGGCCACAAAAAGGGCGATGACAAAGGCCAGATGCGCTTTGAGCAGATGGACACCAACAAAGACGGCAAGTTGAGCCTTGAAGAAATGCAGGCCACACCCGCTGCGCGCTTTGCAGAAGCGGATGCCAATTCGGATGGCATGATCACGGCAGATGAGGCAACGGCTTCAGGCTCCAAGCGGGCGGAAAAGCGGTTTGGCAAAATGCTGGAGCGCCATGACGCCAACAAAGATGGCGCGCTCAGCCTTGAAGAAATGCAGGACAACGCACGCCAAAGCGAGATGTTTGCCAAGCTCGATGCCGACAAAGACGGCTTTGTGAGCAAAGACGAAATGGGCAAGATGCGCGGTCACGGCAAAAAGCACGACTGACCCGAGGGCGCGCGCGGAGCGGTTGCTCTGCGCGCTTGCCAGACGACGCTGTGAAAGCTAGGCCGATGGAATGATGGATATGCCGCTGGATAGGACACTTGAGCTGGATGACGAGGCGCTTCTCTTGCAGTTTGCAAGGGGTGATGCCCGTGCGGCCGAGGTGTTGACCGCGCGGCTCACGCCTGTTGTGCTGGCGCATGCCTACCGCCTTTTGGGCGACAGGGCCGAAGCCGAAGATGTTGCGCAGGAGTCGCTGCTCAAGCTCTGGCGCATTGCGCCCGAATGGCGGCGGGGCGAGGCCAAGGTGACAACATGGCTCTACCGTGTTGTGGCCAACGCCGCGACCGACCGTTTGCGCAAGCGGCGGATGGTGGACATTGCATCGGTGGCAGAGCCTGAAGATGGTGCGCCGTCTGCTCTGGAGCGGATGCAGGAGCGCGCGCGCGTGGATGCGCTGCAAGCGGCGCTCAACGGGCTGCCGGAGCGCCAGCGCCAAGCTGTTGTTCTGCGCCATATCGAGGGGCTGGCAAACCCCGAGATCGGCGAGATTATGGACGTGAAAGTTGAGGCCGTGGAAAGCCTTGTTGCACGCGGGAAAAGGGCTTTGAAAGCCGCGCTTGAAGGGCGCAAGGAAGAACTGGGGTATGAAGATGACTGACACAGGCGATAGACAACGCAACACAGCACATGACATGGGCGAGGCCATGCTTGAAGATATGTTTGCGGCCGCCAAGCGCCATGCACCGCAGCCGGACAGCGCCATGATGGCGCGGATCCTGGCCGATGCAGAGGCTGTGCAGCTTGGCTTTCCTGCTCCGGGCGTTTTGCAGAGTGCACCGCGCCGCGGAGTGTTTGAGGGCGTGTTTGAGATGCTCGGTGGCTGGGCCGGTCTTGGCGGGCTGGCAACGGCTTCGGCCTTTGGTCTGTGGCTGGGCATCAGCCCTGTGATGGGGGTCGGTGACAGCTTTGGCCTGCCTGCCTTGGGCAGCAGCGCGGCGCTTGATAGTTTGGGCGACGATTATGAATACCTTGCAGCATTGGGAGAGTTCTGATGGCGGGACCAAGAGACACAACGACACCACGCATGAGCCGTAAGCTGAAGGGCATCTTCATTGGCTCGCTTGCGCTGAACCTTGTGCTGGTGGGGCTTTTTGTGGGGGCTGGGCTGCGCCATGGCGCGCCGTCGCACACAAGCATGCGGGCCGATGTTCTGGTGCGGGTGCTGGAGGGCGAAGACCGCCGCGCCATTGGCAAAGCCGTCAAAGAGGCTCAAGGCGGCGGGCGTGCGGCCTTTTGGGCGGCGCAGAAAACAGCGCTTGAAGCGGTGTCGGGCGCGCTGAAGGCCGACCCCTTTGATGCCGCGCGCCTTGAGGCAGCACTTGCGCAGAAGTCAGCCCATTTGCGCAACACCCGCGATGTGGCCGAAGAGGCCATGTTGGCACGCTTTTCTGCGATGACCCCAGCGGCGCGCGTGGCTGTGGCCGAACGGTTGGATGCCGCGCTTGAGCGTGGCCCCAACTCTTTCAAGACGAAAGACGACTGAGCCCGAACGGAGCCTAAACCTCAGCCTAAGCCGCGCTGCGCTCACTCATGGTGACCTGGTTGCGGCCATGGCGCTTTGAGCGGTAGAGCGCGGCATCTGCGCGCTCCAGCAGGCTGTCGGCAAGCCCGTCGGCCGCGGAGGGGCTTTCGCAGAGAAGGCGGCTTGCCTCTTGCACGGCCACACCGATGCTCATCGTGAGATGCTGTGGCGCAAGATGTGTTGCGAGGCGGAAGGGGTGGTTGGCGATCACGCTACAGAGCCGTGTTGCTGTGCGCTGGGCTTGGGCGTGGCTGGTGTTTGGCATGATGATCAGGAACTCCTCACCGCCGATCCGCGCGACAAGATCGCCCGGGCGGATGTGTGCCTCCAGCAGGCCAGACAGTGTGACCAGCGCCACATCGCCTGCATTGTGACCGAGCACATCATTGACCCGCTTGAAGTGGTCGACATCCAGCGCCATCACAGCGCAACTCTGGCCCTCATGTGCGCTTTGCACCAAAAGGTTGGCGAGTTTGGGCAGCGCATAGCGCCGGTTGTAAAGCCCTGTGAGCGCATCGCGCACGGCGGCGCGCAGGCCTTCGTGCATATGTGCGCGGCGGTGGTCGTTGCGGCGCTTGCGCACCGTGAGTTCATCAATCCGCAAGGCCAACTCCTGCGCACAGTAGCCATGGGGCAAGACCTCGTCTGCCCCCCGGTCAAGGGCGTTGCAATAGAGCGCCTCGACAGGTTCGGAGAGCACAGCAATGAGGCCTGCATGGCGTGTGCGCGGGTGGGCGCGCAGATCGGCCAGAAGGCAGAGGCCTTCTTCGGGCGTTTGGGCCGCGAGCTCGACCACGATCACATCCGGATTGTAGCCGCTTGTCTGGTTGAGGATTTCGGAGTCTGTGCTGGCGAAAACAGTGTTGCTATTGCCTGAGCCAAGCCCTGCGCACCACGCCTTGGCGCGGGTGGATTTCGGGGTGATGAGCGCCGTACAGCTTGGCGGCGCAAAGCTGCTGGGGGTTTCGCAGAACCCGAGCGACTGGGAAATGCGCTCGGCCAAGAGAGCCTCTTCGCTGCTGTCGTGGCTGCGCAGGATGGAGCGAAAGCGCGCAAGCAAAGACGCGACCTTGGTGGGCTGGCACATGACATCGGCGGCGCCTGCCTTGAGTAAGGCGAGCCGTGCGGCCGGGTTGTAGCCCTCCATCAGCATGATCACAGGGAGCTTGGCTGTCTTCGGATCAGAGGTGAAGGCCTCTAGAAAATGGGTTGGGCTGATCTTGTCTGGCCGTGCTGTGGCGAGCACAAGATCGGGGCGATCTTGGCGCGCCAGCGTGACAGCTTCGGCGACGTTCGTCGCTTGCACAACCTCATAGCCCGCAGAGGAGAGCTTGACGTTGAGTACGATCCTGTTGGTCGCGATATCATCAACGATTAAGACTTTACGTGGCATGAGCGATACCATCCCTTTGGACTTGCGGTTCTCTTCATCATCTCGCAAAACTGGTTAAGAAAACCTTTCTGGGGCAGTTAAAAATGTCGATTTCACAGGAGATGGCCGAAGATATCGGCATAAAAGCGCTCATCTGGCTGGCGGGAAACGAAGACCTGCTGCCCGTTTTTCTGGGCGCGAGCGGCGCTTTGGCGGGGGATATCAAGGCGCAAGCCGGTGAACCTGCCTTTCTGGCGTCGGTCTTGGACTTTTTGTTAATGGATGATGCCTGGGTCATGGGGTTTTGCGACGCGGAGGGGCTGAAATATGACCTGCCGATGCGGGCGCGGGCGGCCTTGCCCGGCGGGGAGCAGGTGAACTGGACATGAGATCTGTAGAGGCTGTCATTTTTGACAAGGACGGAACGCTCTTTGACTTTGCCAGCACGTGGGAGGCTTGGGCGCTTGCGTTTCTGCGCCGGTTGGGGCGCGATGAGGCCCATGCGCGGGCCTTGGCGGAGGCGGTGAGCTTTGACTATGACGCGCAGGTGTTTCGCGCCGAGTCTATCGTGATTGCGGGGATGCCAAGCGAGATTGCGGCGGCGCTTTCAGGGCATTTGCCCGAGATGACGCAGGCGGAGATTGTGAGCTTGCTCAACGAAGAGGCGGGCCGTGCGCCACAAGCCGAAGCTGTGCCGCTTGCGCCCTTGCTAGGCCAGCTGCGCGCGCGGGGGCTGAAACTGGGCGTGGCCACGAACGACGCGGAAGCGCCTGCACGGGCCCATCTGGGGAGCGCGGGTGTCGTGCCTTTGTTTGACTTTATCGCAGGCTTTGACAGCGGCTATGGCGGCAAGCCTGCGCCGGGGCAGCTTCTGGCCTTTTGCAAGGCTGTCGGCATTGCGCCCGAGGCGGCGGTGATGGTGGGGGACAGCACCCATGATCTGCGCGCGGGGCGCGCGGCGGGGATGCGCACGGTGGCTGTGCTGACGGGGATGGCTGGCGAGGCCGATCTTGCGCCGCTGGCGGATGTGGTTTTGCCCGATATCGGGCATCTGCCAGATTGGCTGGATCAGCTCTAAGAGTTGCGCTTTGGCTGCGCCAAATCGCGGTGGGGCGGCCCGCTTGCGCGGCCCGCCCGTAAGGGGCGCTGCCCCTTCTTGGCCTTTGGCCAATTCAACCCCGGGATATTTGGGGCAAAAAGAAAGCCCGTGTTTTAATGGGCCGGCTTGATGAAGGTGCCGTTGCGCAGGTCGGACATGGCTTGGCGGATTTCGTCTTGGGTGTTCATGACGATGGGGCCGTGCCAGGCCACGGGCTCCTGGATGGGCGCGCCCGAGATGAGCAGGAAGCGCACGCCTTCCTCGCCAGCTTGCACCGTGATTTCATCGCCTGTGCCAAAGCGGATCAAGGTGCGGTCGCCTGACATATCGCGGATGTTGAGCTCCTCGCCCATGACTTCTTTTTCCAGCAGGACACCCGTGGGAGCGCTGGCGTCGGCGAAGGCGCCCTGACCTTCAAAGACATAGGCAAAGGCACGGCGGTAGGTGTCGATGGGGAGGGTCTTTTTGACGCCAGCGGGGACAAAAATATCGAGATACTGAGGGTCTGCTGCGATGCCATCGACGGGGCCGCGTTTGCCCCAGAACGCACCAGTGACCACGCGCACATGGGTGCCGTCATCATCGGTGATTTCGGGGATCTCGCGGGCCTCGACATCCTGATAGCGCGGATCTGTCATTTTCAGATCGCGGGGCAGGTTGGCCCAGAGCTGGAAGCCGTGCATCTGGCCCTTGGCGTTTCCGCGGGGCATTTCCTGATGCATGATGCCTGAGCCTGCGGTCATCCATTGTACATCTCCTGCGCCGAGGCGGCCTGTGTTGCCGAGGCTGTCGGCGTGGTCGACCTCGCCTGACAAGACATATGTGATGGTTTCGATGCCACGGTGCGGGTGCCACGGAAAGCCCTTGGCATAATGTGCCGGGTGCTCGTTGCGGAAATCATCAAAGAGCAGGAACGGGTCGAGCTCGGAGGGGTCGTGAAAGCCGAAGGCGCGGTGCAGGTGGACGCCTGCGCCTTCCATGGTGGGCTGGGCCTTGCGGGTCTCGAGAGTTGGGCGAATGGACATGAGCTTGCTCCTGTGGCTGTTGACAGGAAGCTAGGGCTGCCTCTGCTTTGGCGCAATTCTGCAGGACGCGGGGCGCTCTGTGCATTTCTGCACAGTGGGCGCGTGACGTGAAAAATGCGCCAGGATGTCGCTTGTGGGCCAGCAGGCCCCTGCCAAGCGGGGGAGCATGATGAAAACAGGGAGAAAACTATGAAAGTCGGATTTATTGGCCTCGGGAATGTGGGTGGAAAACTTTCGGGCAGTCTTGTTCGGAATGGTGTGGATGTGATGGTCCATGATCTTAATGAAGACTTTGTTAAGGCCAAGGTTGCTGCCGGTGCACGCGCGGGGGCCTCGGCCGCCGAGCTGATGCGCGACTGCGATGCGGTGATCACCTGTTTGCCAAGCCCTGCGGCAAGCGCGGCTGTGCTGGCGCAGATGCTGCCCGAGGTGCGCGAGGGCAAAATATGGATGGAGATGAGCACCACCGATGAGGCCGAAGTGAAGCGCATTGGCGCGCAGGTTATTGCGGCGGGCGGGGCGGCTGTGGACTGCCCTGTCTCGGGCGGATGCCACCGTGCGGACACAGGCAATATCTCGATTTTTGCGGGCTGTGAACGGGCGACATTCGAGCGCATTCTGCCACTTCTCACCATCATGGGGCGGCGGGTTTTGCACACGGGCGACCTTGGTTCTGCCAGTGTTTTGAAGGTCTTGACCAATTATCTGGCCACAGCCAACCTTGTGAGCGTGGCCGAGGCGCTGACCGTGGCCAAGGGCGCGGGCATGGACCTTGGCGTGGCCTATGAGGCGATGGCGATTTCGTCAGGCACGAGCTTTGTGCATGAGACGGAGGGGCAGGTTATTTTGAACGGGAGCCGCGATATTTCGTTTACGATGGACCTTGTGGCGAAAGATATCGGGCTTTTTCAAGAGGTTGCCGACCGTGCCAATGTGCCGCTCGAGCTGAACCCGCTGCTCATCAGCATCTTTCAGGACGGGATTGCGCGCTTTGGCCCCAGAGAGCTTTCGCCCAATATTATCAAGCGCTTGGAGGAAGCGACAGGCCTTGATGTCACCGCGCCCGGCTTCCCTGCCGAGATGACGGATGAGGAGCCTGAAGAGCGTGGTGCGGAAGTGATTGTGAAGCGCTGACAGGTGGCGCGCGGTGGGGTTAACGCCTCTGTTCTCACCTTTTTCAGGGGGGGTGAAACCCGTGCACAAAGCGTGCACCCCCTGTGCACCGCCTAAATCGTTTCTGTTGGCCCCGAAAACGGGTTAACGCTGCGTGCGCAGGCCAAGTTGAAACAAGACGAGCAGGAGAGACCCATGACAGAGGACGTGCAGGCGGAGTTGCGGGTGAGCCCATTCCGGCGCTGGTTCGGGGCGGGGATGGTGGCTGTGTCGGGTTTGGTTTTGCTCAACATTGCCGTGATGCGCCCGCCGAGCGGGGCGGTTGTGCAGCTGATGGTCTGGGCGCTGGCCGCGCTGTTGCTGGTGAGCGCCTATAAGCTCTGGCGTGACACGGGCGAGGCTGTGCGGCTTGTGGGCACGCGGCTTGAGACGGGCCGAGGCGAGCTGATCGTGGATCTGGCAGATGTTGAAAAGCTTGAGCGCGCGGCATCGGGTCTGCATGGCGCCAGTGGCTTTACGCTTCATCTGCGCCGCCAGCTTGCGCCGCGCTGGTGCATGGGGCTGTGGTGGTGTGCGGGGCCACGGGCCGCGTTTGGCGGTGCGGCCAGCCGCGCAAGCATTGCGACGCTGGCCGGCGCTGTTGAGCAGGCCCTTGCAAAGGAGACCGAGCGGCTAAGGGTGCGCTAGCACTGGTTCCAGCAGAGCTGCGGGGCAAAGCGCGGGCGGGTGAACACAAAGGTGCTGAGCGTGTTTTCTTCCATCAGCCCGAAGAGGAACGGCGGTGTATAGTCTATCGCCGTTTCGACAAGAATGATGCGCTCGCCATTAACCAGCATGGGCAATCTGTCGTGCCAGTTGCGCACCTCCTGATTGCGTAGATTGCGATAGCCGCCACGGCTGCGCGACCAATCCAGGCGGAACTGGTCGATGCTTTCCACATAGCGGATGACCGAGATGCGCATGTCGGGCTGGCCCGGGTAGCGCGTGAGGAAGCGGACCATATCGCGGGTCGAGTTGATATAGTCGTTGTCGATCGGGTTGGTTTCACGGCTGATCATATCGGCCACGGTGAAGGCGGCCTTTTCGTGAACGCCGACCTGACGGTAGGCATCAAACCACGAGAACATCGAGGCATAGGCCCAAAAGACGATGGGGGCCATGATGATGAATTCGACCGAGACCGAGCCACCTGTTTCATCGCGGAAGGCGTGAAGGCGGGATTTGATATAGGACCAGATCATTAGAGTGGCTCCTGAACAAAGGCAGATGTCGCAATCATCCAAGCGTTGCCCGATCCATCCCAGTCGAGGTGGCGGCCAAGGCCTGTGAGGGGGAAGACGGGGCTGAAGACATAGCAGGCGCGCAAGACCATCAGCTGGTTTTGCTGGCCGTTGCTGAACTGGCGGATCGGATTGGCGACCTGGGTGATATCCATGCAGCGCGCATCGCGGCTGGGCGCGGAAAAGTTGCGCATGTCCAGCGGCTGCATTTCAAGGTGCAGCTGGCTGTCGCAGTCGGGCAGGAAGCCAGCGTATTCGCAGGTCATATCCTTGATGTCGTCGTGCTGGAAGTTGGCACCTGTTGTCAGGCGGACATCGCGCACGGCCAGATCAAGCCCGCGCTCCAGCATGGAGTGGCGGAAGGTGATCATGCCAAGCTCGACGGCGGCACAGAACATGAAGATAAAGAAGGGAAACAGAACGGCGAATTCGACTGTCGCGTTTCCGTCTTCATCGCGGCCAAAGCGGCGGATATTTTGAATGAACTGTTTCATTGGATAAGCTTCAGCTGGCTGATGGATTGGGCAATGGCGGAGAAGGCTTCGCCGATGTCCAGCCCTGCGACGTCAAAGAAGTGGCTGGGCGATGAGGCGCATTGGCGCAGCTCGTCAGAGCCATGTGTCGGAGCCTGAAAGCCGATGGTGTAGATCACGATGCCCTGGTTTTTGGCGGCGCTGCAGATGTCTTGCATGCGGCTGTCTTTTGTCCAGCCGCTCACGGAGGTGTCGGGGCCATTGTACCAGGTGTTCCAGGCGTTGCCGTCGATTCCGCCGTAGATGTAGTAGGCGATCCAGGCTTGGCTGACTTTGGCAAAGAGATCCTGATTGCTGAGGCGGCTGTAGCCCCCGCCCAGCGACCATGACCAATTGTTTGATCTGATCTGGCTGTTGCCGCTCCAGCTTTGCTCGTAGTAGCGGTTGTTGTAGCGCACGGCGAAGCGGTTTGTGCCCGCGTTGTAGTAGACGTTGGAGTTGCCGCTGCGGTAGGGGTCGCGCAGCATGTATTGGTTTGTGTTCTGACCATCGGTCATGACCACGAGCACTTTGATCGAGTTGGGGTCTGTGTAATCGAGCGGGCGGCCGGCGAAGGCGTTGTCGACTGTGTTTGAGGCGATCAGGTTGTTCACAACAGGCTGCAAGCTCGGATCGAGCAGGGCTGCACCCCATTTGATGCCGAGGTCGGCCGAGGTGTTGCCGTTGGCGGCCAGCGCGTTGATCTGGCCGTGCAGCGCATTGACGTTGTTGCTGAGCGGCAGGATTTCGGAAGAGGGCCGGTTGGAGCACACGGGCAGCGAGCCTTGCGTGTCGCGCAGGCCTTCGGAGCTGGTATCAACAGAGTAGGTGAATTTGTCAAAATGGGCTGTTTGCTGGTAGGACTGCGAGCCGTTGGCAAGGGGCGACATGGCTGTGGTGTCAAAGTCGTTGTCGTCAAAGTTGATGCAGGAAGAATAGTCGTGTGAATCGTGGGTTCTGAACTGGTTCAGAAGCTCTTCGCCTGCGGCGACTTGCGTGGCGTAGGGCACGATCGAGATCGAGACATCTTCGGCATCAGACAGCGCCAGAACCGTATCGACAAAGTCGCGGGCGGCAGGGCGCAAGTTGTTGAGGCGGCTGCCGTTCATGGAGCCGGAGACGTCGAGCACCATCGAAATTTCGACAGAGTCCACGCGCTCTTCGGCGGCGGACGCGGCCGGGGCCATCATCTGGTTGATGCCGAGCATATGGCTGATCTGGGTCGGGACAACCTCGCGGGCGGTTGCGGAAACTTCGCGGAAGTTCAGCCCCTCGTTGACGACGGTTGTGAGCAATTCTGCGTTGGTGAGGCCGGATTTGGCGAAATAGTCGGCCACCACTTCGGCGGGCGGGCTGCGCTGGTCAAGGTCGGCGGCGGCGAGCACGGCCTGATCAAGCACATGCTGGAGGCGCGAGCGCTGGGACTCATAGCGCATCACATCGACGCCAACGGCCCCGACGAAGAGGATCATCAGCATGAAGTAGACCGAGAAGGCGACGATGACGCCGTCTTCCTCCCGAGCGAAGCGCTTGAGAAAGGGAGCAACTTTTGATGGCATCGCAAAGCGGTCGCCGCTGCGTGATGTGACGGGTGTCAGGTCCATATTTCCTCGCTTTCCCGACGCTGCAAAATGCAGGGGCTGTCGGGGGTTATGTCATATTTGTCCAATCATTCTTTTGGGTGAGGTCTATGGCGGAAATAGGGCAGGAAATGAGGTTTTTTTAAGAAAAACAGAGCTTTTTGGAACCTATCGCTCAGGTTTGGGGAGACTGTTTCATCTCGTTCAACAAAGAGACAAATTCGATTCAATTTTTTTGCGCAGGGGCGCGGGGTTGGAACAGGCAGAGCGAATTCTTAACTTCTGGGCGCTAGCTTTGGGAAAAGGCGGTTGGCCCCTGCGGCTATAGGTGCGACAAATGTGCACAGCAGATCTGAGTCGCTGCACTGCGGCGCTGAGGCTGGAAATGGGAGAACTGGAATGAACGCTAATTTTAACGAGCCGAGTTTTCGCGAGAGCGTTGATTTGATGTTTAACCGTGCGGTGGCGGTGATGGACCTGCCCCCGGGGTTGGAAGAGAAAATCAGGGTCTGCAACGCGACCTATACGGTGCGCTTTGGCGTGCGGTTGCGGGGGCAGATCCAGACATTTACGGGCTACCGCTCGGTGCACAGCGAGCACATGGAGCCTGTAAAAGGCGGTATCCGCTATTCGCTTGGTGTGAACCAGGATGAAGTGGAGGCGCTTGCGGCGCTGATGACTTACAAATGCGCGCTGGTGGAGGCGCCGTTTGGCGGCTCAAAGGGCGGGCTGTGCATTGACCCGCGCCAATATGACGAACACGAGCTTGAGCTGATCACGCGCCGCTTTGCCTATGAGCTGGCCAAGCGCGACCTGATCCACCCGAGCCAGAACGTGCCTGCGCCCGATATGGGCACGGGCGAGCGCGAGATGGCGTGGATTGCCGACCAATACCGCCGCATGAACACCACCGATATCAACGCCTCGGCCTGTGTCACGGGCAAGCCCATCAACGCGGGCGGCATTCAGGGCCGCACCGAGGCCACGGGGCGCGGTGTGCAATATGCGCTGCGCGAATTCTTCCGCCACCCCGAAGATGTGGCCATGGCCCGCATGGAGGGCAAGCTTGAGGGCAAGCGCGTGATCGTGCAGGGGCTTGGCAATGTGGGTTATCACGCGGCCAAATTCCTTGGTGATGAAGACGGCGCGCTGATCATCGGGATTATCGAGCGCGATGGTGCCTTGTTTAACCCCAAGGGGCTGGACGTGGATGCGGTGCATGGCTGGATCCAGAAGCACGGCGGGGTCACGGGCTTCCCTGATGCGACGCATGTGCAAGAGGGCGCGCTTGTTCTGGAAGAAGACTGCGACATCCTGATCCCTGCGGCGCTGGAAGGGGTGATCAACCTCTCCAATGCCGAGCGGATCAAGGCGCCGCTGATCATCGAGGCGGCCAACGGCCCTGTCACCTCTGGAGCCGACGAGATCCTGCGCGAGAAGGGCTGTGTGATTATCCCTGATATGTATGCCAACGCGGGCGGTGTGACGGTGTCATACTTTGAGTGGGTGAAGAACCTGAGCCACATCCGCTTTGGCCGCATGGGCCGCCGCCAGGAAGAGGCGCGCCACGAGCTGATCGTGAGCGAGCTTGAGCGCCTGAGCCGCCACCTGGGCGAGGCTTGGTCGATGACACCTGACTTCAAGTCCAAATACCTCAAAGGGGCAGACGAGCTTGAGCTGGTGCGCTCGGGCCTCGATGACACGATGCGCACAGCCTACCAGAGCATGCGCGAGGTGTGGCACAGCCGAGAAGATGTGCCTGATCTGCGCATGGCGGCCTATCTTGTGGCGATCAGGAAGGTGGCCGCAAGCTACCGCGCCAAGGGGCTGTAAGCGCTGCAAAAGCTTGAGAGAACGGGAAAGGCGGCCTTTGGGCTGCCTTTTTTGTTGTGGAGGGGTGATGCAGCGAGCGGCGCCTTTGAGGCCAGAGAGAACCTTCGATTAGGAGCACCAAGCCGGTTAACAGCCGCGTAGCGGCCCGGCCATCGACAGCCCCTCCCTTGGGCTGGCGATTTGGCTGAGGCAGGCGCGAGACATGTCTGTTGGAGGGGCTTGGCTGGCATAAAGGGCTCTGAAACGCGCGATGGGTCGCCACCCCGGGGGCTGACGTTGGCCTACGGTGGCGAGTGTCTGCTTCGCCCCGCATTGCGGGCGCAATACTCTGGGCGATTGATATTCAGGCGGGCGTATTTATTTTGCTGCTGCTTTAGCCTGACTGAAGCGCATTTGTGCAAATTTCAAACCCACAGTCGCCAGCGGGACAGTCTGTGTCGAAAAGGGGCCTTCCCTTCACGGGTCGGCTTGATAGTCTGGCCCGAGTTTAGAGCGCGCTGCGCCGGGGAATACGCCGTAAGGCGAAGGGGGACACATGCGCTTTTCTGCGCTGAAAATTCTCAAAGAGGGTTTGACTGGCAACAAAGGCTGGACGCCCCATTGGCGCGACCCTGCGCCAAAGCCCGAATATGACGCGATCATCATCGGCGGCGGTGGGCACGGGCTGTCTACGGCCTATTACCTTGCCAAGAACCACGGGATGACCAACATCGCCGTGCTGGAAAAGGGCTATATCGGCGGCGGCAATGTGGGGCGCAACACGACGATTGTGCGCGCCAACTACGGGCTTGAGGGCAACTCGCAGTTTTACAGCCATTCGCTCAAGCTCTGGGAGGGGCTGGAGCAGGACCTTAATTACAACGCGATGATGAGCCAGCGCGGCGTGATCAACCTGTTTCACTCCGACGGGCAGCGCGACGCGGCGGCCAAGCGCGCGAATATGATGATCAGCCAGGGCGATGATGCTATTCTGCTCGACAAGACCACGGTGCGCGAGCTTCTGCCCAACCTCAACCACGACAACATCCGCTTCCCGATTTATGGCGGTTTGTATCACAAGCGCGGCGGCACGGCGCGCCACGATGCGGTGGCCTGGGGCTTTGCGCGCGGGGCTGACCAGCGCGGGGTCGATCTCATCCAGAACTGCGAAGTCACAGGCATCGATATTGTCGACGGGGTTGTGCAGGGCGTGCAAACCACGCGCGGCGCGATCAGGGCCAAGAAAGTGGGTATGGTTGTGGCCGGGCGCTCGTCGCAAGTGGCGGCGATGGCGGGGATGCGCCTGCCGATCGAGAGCCATGTGCTTCAGGCCTTTGTGACCGAGGGGCTGAAGCCCTGTATCGACCATGTTGTCACCTTTGGCATGGGCCATATGTATATGAGCCAGTCCGACAAGGGCGGGCTGGTGTTTGGCGGTGATCTTGATTTTTATGCCTCCTATGCGCAGCGCGGCAACCTGCCGACAAAAGAGCATGTGATGGAAGCGGCGATGTGCCTCTTGCCCCAGATCGGCAAGGCGCGTGTTTTGCGCTCTTGGGGCGGGATCATGGATATGACGCCTGATGGCAGCTTTATCATCGACAAGACCCATATCGAGGGGTTCTTTGTGAATGCGGGCTGGTGCTATGGCGGCTTCAAGGCTGTGCCTGCGTCGGGCTATTGCATGGCGCATCTGATGGCGACAGGCCAGCCCCATGAGGTCGCGATGAAGCACCGCCTTGACCGTTTTGTGACGGGCCGTGGCCTGATGGATGAAGAGCACTCCGGTAGCCAGCACAACCTGCACTGAGGTGCGCACGACACGCCTGAAAAGCGCGTAACATAGGACAAGAGACCCATGCGTATAGCCTGCCCGATTTGTGGCGAGAGAGACAGCCGAGAGTTCAGCTACAAGGGCCATGCCCTTGCGCTTGAGCGGCCCACGGAAGATGCGGGCGCTCTGGCGTGGGACGACTATCTGCACAACCGCGACAATGTTGCGGGCGTGTCAGAGGAGCTGTGGTTTCATGATATGGGCTGTGGCAGCTGGCTGGTGGCCGAGCGCAACATGGTGACCCATGCGTTTGGCGCTGTGCGTTTGGCCGAAGATGTGAAGGAGGCCAGCGCATGAGGCTTCAGGGATCTGGCACGATCAACCGCGACCGCCGTGTGCGCTTTACCTTTGACGGGCGCAGCTATGAGGGCTTTGAAGGCGATACGCTCGCCTCGGCCCTGCTGGCCAACGGCATCACGCTTATGGCGCGCTCGTTCAAGTATCACCGCCCCCGTGGTGTGCTGACAGCGGGCTCCGAGGAGCCGAACGCGCTGGTGACTGTGGGCACGGGCGGCAGCCAGGACCCCAACGTGCGCGCCACTGTGCAAGAGATATACGAGGGGCTTGAGGCCCGCAGCCAGAACCGCTGGCCCAGCCTTGATTTTGATGTGATGGCTGTGAACGACCTTGGCGCGCCCTTCTTGGGCGCGGGGTTTTATTACAAGACATTCATGTGGCCCAAAGCGTTTTGGGAGAAGCTTTACGAGCCTGTCATTCGCCGTGCGGCAGGGCTTGGCGCGATTTCGGGCGTGCCGATCACAGACAAATACGAGCGCGCCTTTGCGCATTGCGATGTGCTGGTTGTCGGCTCGGGGCCAACGGGGCTTATGGCCGCTTTCACCGCGGCCGAGGCGGGCGCGGATGTGATACTGGCGGAAGAAGACAGCGCCCTTGGCGGGCGTCTGCTCAGCGAAAGCGGCGAGATTGACGGGATGGCGGCGCGCGACTGGGCGGCCATGATGACAGCCAGACTTGAGGGGATGCAGAACGTCCGTATCATGACGCGGACAAGCGTGACGGGGGCCTATGACGGGGGCACCTATGGCGCACTTGAGCGTGTGGCGCACCACCGCCCGCTGGCCAAAGGCCTGCCCAAAGAGTGCTTCTGGCGCATTGCGGCCAAGCGCACGGTGCTGGCGGCGGGCGCTCTGGAGCGGCCCATTGCCTTTCAGAACAACGACCGCCCCGGTGTGATGATGGCGAGCGCGATACGCAGCTTTGTCAACCGCTGGAATGTGGCGCCGGGGCAGAAGATCGTGCTCTTTGGCAACAATGACAGCATCCATGATGTGGCCGCTGATTTGCTGGCAGCAGGGGTGCATATCGCTGCGCTGGTCGATAGCCGCGCCGATGCGACCTGTGTGCTGGATGTGCCGTTTTATGCGGGGGCGCAGGTCTGCGGCACCGAAGGGCGCAAGCAGCTTGAGGCGGTGAGCATTGCGCGCGCCTCAGGGATCGAGAAGGTGCTGGCCGACTGCCTTGGCATGTCGGGTGGCTGGAACCCGACGCTGCACCTGACCTGCCATATGAACGGGCGGCCTGCGTGGCGCGAAGAGATTGCGGCCTTTGTGCCCAAGGCGGGCATGGTGCCGGGCCTCATCGCGGCAGGGGCGTGCAACGGTGTGTTCTCGACCGCCGAGTGCCTTGGCGAAGGTGTGGGCGCAGCACAGGCCGCTTGCGAGGCGCTGGGGCTGACAGCACAAGCGCCCGAACTGCCCACGGCAGAGGCGCGCGCTTACAGGATTGCGCCGCTCTGGGCCGTGGCGGGCAAGGGCCGCGCGTGGCTTGATTTCCAGAACGATGTGACTGTGAAAGATGTGAAGCAGGCCGCTGTCGAAAACTTCCGCTCGGTGGAGCATATGAAGCGCTACACCACGCAAGGCATGGCAACCGATCAAGGCAAGAATTCCAACGTGCAGGCGCTGGCTGTGCTGGCCGATGCCACGGGGCGGGGTATTCCCGAGACGGGCACAACAACCTACCGCCCGCCTTTCACGCCTGTGGCGATTGCCGCGATGGCGGCGGGGGCGGCGGACAAGGGCTTTGCGCCCGAGCGCTTTACGACCTCGCACAAGCTGACTGTGGCTGCAAACGCACCGCTGATCGAGGCGGGGCTGTGGTATCGGCCCAGTTATTTCCCCGCGCAAGGCGAGACAACGTGGCGGCAGGCCTGTGACCGCGAAGTGGGCTATGTGCGCAACGCTGTGGGCATCTGTGATGTCTCCACGCTCGGCAAGATCGACATCAAGGGCCGCGACGCGGGCGCGTTTCTCGACTTTGTTTACACCAATATGTTTTCCACCCTGAAGGTGGGGCGCGTACGCTACGGGCTTATGCTGCGCGAAGACGGCCATGTGATGGATGACGGCACGACCGCGCGGCTGGGTGAGGATCACTTTGTGATGACGACCACCACGGCGGCAGCGGGTGAGGTGATGAAACACCTCGAGTTTGTGAGCCAAGGCTTGCGGCCTGATCTTGATGTGCGCTTTGCCTCTGTCACAGAGCACTGGGCGCAGTTTGCGGTGGCGGGGCCAAAGGCGCGCGAGCTGCTCAACGGCGTGCTCGACAGCCCGATTGATGGCGAGGCATGGCCCTTTATGGCCTGTGGCGACATTTCGGTTGGCGGGATCACGGGGCGTTTGTTCCGCATCAGCTTTTCGGGCGAACATGCCTACGAGATCGCTGTGCCGGCGCGCTATGGCGAGAGCCTGTTTGCTGCACTCAAGGCGCGGGCCGAGGCGGCGGGCGGCGGCGCTTACGGGATGGAGGCGCTCAATGTCTTGCGCATCGAGAAAGGCTTTATCACCCATTCTGAAATTCATGGCCGCGTGACGGCTTTTGACATCGGAATGCACGGGATGTTGAGCAAGAAAAAAGACTTCATCGGCAAGACACCCGCGCATCGCGAGGGGCTGGTGGAGGACGACCGCGAGATGATGGTGGGCCTCAAGCCTGTCGGGGTTGTGAAGCAGCTGTTGGCGGGGGCGCATCTGTACAACGAGGGCGTTGAGCCAACGCGCGCCAACAACGAGGGCTACCTGACCTCGGTGGGCTTTTCGCCCACGCTTGGCACCTATCTTGGCCTTGGTTTTTTGCGCGGTGGGCGTGCGCGCCACGGCGAGATTGTGCAGATGGTTGACCATGTGCGCGGCATCGCCACCACATGTGAAGTCTGTCATCCGGTCTTTCTGGACCCAGAGGGGGAGCGCAGCCGTGATTGAGTTGAAAGCACTTTCGCCCGCAGCAGGGCTTTTGCCGCTCACCCTTGGTGGTGTGCATCTGAGTGAGGCCGAGGTCGGGCCGCTCACGCTGATCGCGCCCTACAAGGGCCGCGAGGCGGCGCTTGCCACGGCGCTTGATAAGGCGCACGGGCTGGGCTGGCCTGCGGCCGGGGGCACCTCGCAGAGCGGTGCGGCGCGCCTGCTGTGGTTCGGGCGCAAGCAGGCGGTGCTTGTGGGCGTTGAGGCGGATGCAAAGCTTGCCGCCCATGCGGCGCTGACCGATCAGTCTGATGCGTGGTCGTGCCTTGTGCTTGAGGGCGCGGGCGCGCGCGATGTGCTGGCGCGGCTCACGCCTCTGGATATGCGCGATCAGGCTTTCCCTGTGGGGGCCACGGCGCGCACAGAAGTGTTTCACATGGCGTGCTCGATCACGCGGTTGAGCGCGACCAGCTGGCAGATCATGGGCTTTCGATCCATGGCCAAGACGCTGGTGCATGACCTGCAGGTCGCCATGGAAGGCGTTGCGGCGCGGGCGGGCTAAACCGCTTCGGAGGTCAGCCAGACGCCGCCTTCGGGGCGCAAGGTCAGGATCATCACAGGCTTGGGGGTTTTGCCTTCGACCAGCGTGAACTTGCGCTTTGAGAGCAGGGTGGCAAGGATGATCACCGCCTCCTGTAGCGCGAAGCTGGCCCCGATGCAGATGCGCGGGCCGTCGCCAAAGGGCAGGTAGGCGTAACGATCGACTTTCTTGCGGTCGGCAAAGCGCTCGGGGCGGAAGGTGTCGGGCTCGTCCCACAAGAGCGCGTTGCGGTGCAGCGCGTAGATCGGGATCATCACGGTGTCGCCGCGGCGCACCTCGCGGCCTGCGAGCGTATCGGGCGCCTGGGCTGTGCGCGAGACGATGGCTGCAGGCGGATAAAGGCGCAGTGCCTCGTCAATGATCATGCGGCAATAGGGCAGATTGGGCAGGTCGGCGGCGGTGGCTGTGCGGCCTTGCAAAGCCTCCTGTGCCTCGCTGCGGGCCTTGTCTTGGACGCTCTGATCAAAAGCGCAGAGGTAGAAGGCCCATGCCAGCGTGAGCGCTGTGGTTTCGTGGCCCGCCACAATAAAGGTGAGCAGGTTGTCGCGCAGCTCGGCGGTGCTCATGGCGCGGCCTGTCTCGGGGTCTTCGCCCTCAAGCAAGAGGTCGAGCAGATCGGGCACATCGCCCGCGCCTGCCGTGCGGCGGGAATTGACGGCATCATCGGCGATGGTTTTCATCTGCTTGAGGGAGCTGCCCGCCATGACACGTGACGGGCGCGGCACCCACATGGGTAGGCCGAGGATATCAAAGAACGAGAGCTTGCCCGCCGCAGCGATATAGCCGTCAATCGCTTTGTGCACCTCTTCAGAGGAGAAGGTGTTGCCGCCCGAAAGCGTGACCTTGGCGGTGATGTCAAAGGTGGCGCGCACCATTTCGGCGTAGATATCGGTGGCGCGGTTGCCGGCGGCCTCAACGCGGCCAAGGCTCGCCTCGGCGGCGGCGCTCATGACGGGGGCAAGGCCTGTGACGTTGCGGTGGGAAAACACGGGGGCTGCCGCACGCCGCTGCCAGCGCCAATGCGCGCCCTCGGCAATAAAGAGGCTTTCGCCGATGGCAGGGCGCAACAGGTTCTTTGTCACATCGGATTTGGGATAGTTCTCCAGCTCTTCCAGCAGCACACGGCGGATCGCGTCGGGGTCCATCAACATGTGCCAGCGCACGCCTGTCTTGCCAGAGACGATGGGCTGTTTGGTGGCAATGTCCGGAATGATGGAGAGCACGTTCTTGCGCGCTTCGGACAAGCTGCGCAGCAGGCCCCACGGCTCGCGCACAAGCGGTACGGCAACGGGGGTGTGGCTATCTGACATGAGGCATCCTCCAATCCTGCCCTTGATATAGGGGCGCGGGATGGGCGGAACAATTGCATGCGCGGAGCCGCTGGTATAGGTCGGGGCAAGTTTTTTTCAGGAGTGCTGCGATGCTGCGCCGATTCTTTATGTTTGCTGTTCTGGGCGCTCTGGCGGCCTGTACCAACCCCAATGATCTTGATGAACCGGCTGTTGACCTTGGCAACTTCCGCCTCGGGCACAATATCGTTGTCACGCCCAATTTCGAGAAAGGCCCGCTGAGCCGCGAGAAATCGGATGAGGCGTGGATCGAGGCTGTGACCGCGCGGATCGCGGAGCGGTTTGAGCGCTATGAGGGCGAGAAGCTCTATCACTTTGGTGTGAGCCTTGAGGGCTATGTGCTGGCGCAACCGGGGATCCCGATTGTGGGCAGCCCCAAGTCGGCGCTGATTTTGCGCATCACCGTCTGGGACGATGCCGCCAACAAGAAGCTCAACGAAAAGGCCCACCAGATTGTGGTGTTCGAGCAGCTCTCGGGCGGGCAGGTGATCGGCTCGGGCCTCACCCAGTCGGCAGATGAGCAGCTTGAGAACCTCTCCAAAAACGCCGCCAAAATGATCGAGCTGTGGCTCGTGCGCCAGAATGCGGGCGAGGGCTGGTTTGCAGATACGCCAGAAGGGTGATTTCGCGGGTTGATTTCTCTGCCAGAAGGCCATATGTGCGCGCTCAGATTAACAAGGCTGCGCAGATGCGGGCCGTAACATGAAGGGGCGCCAACGCGATGGCAAAGGAAAAGTTTGACCGTAGTAAACCACACTGCAACATCGGCACGATTGGTCACGTTGACCACGGCAAGAC
>NZ_CBFHTG010000015.1:0-67254 GCF_965658795.1 Lentibacter sp.
CATCGAATGAACCAAACCGCCCACATATCTCTTCAGTTATTATCAATGTCAAAGAGCGTGGCGTCCGTAGACCCCAGAGACAAAAGTGACTGGATGCGCTGTAACTTGCTAGCGCGCCCCGCCTCAGATCCCTCAATGTTTTTTACCTCAGTCCCTCAAGAGCGTCGCTCCCTCGTTCCCTCTGGCGTCCCGTTCGAGCATCGCTGCCCGTCCGATAAGGGGGGTTCTAAGGTTAGACACCGACACCCGCAACCCCTTTTTTCATAAAACCGTCATTTTTTGCATTTTTTCATATTTTGCAGTGTTTTCAATGCCTTGTATTACACTCATTTCGTGAGGCCCAGGTTTTGAGCAACAATCTTGCCTGCCCTGTTTGGGCGCAAACACTAGATATAGACTTACCCACAGGCTTATCCCCAAGTGCTCCAAAATTCGCAGGGTGAGACTGTCTGATTCATCCCGCGATTCACCCAAATCGCGCGAGTCGGCCTGCCAAAATCAAAGCGAGTCGGGCCGGATTCGTCGTTTTCACAGCTTTCTTAACGGATTCTTAAGGAATCGGGTGTCGACTCGAAGCCTGAAGGGATTCACAGCCTGTAAACGCGCCCTAGCAGCTCGCTTTCAGGCGGCCAGCCGTTGCTTTGCTCTATAACGGCTCCCGAGCAACACAAGCACAGCCAGCAAATAGGCGATAGGCTCCAGCTGAAGCCCCTTCACCAGCATAAGGAAGTGAACTGCCCCCAATATGGCAGCCACATAGGTGAGCCTGTGCAACTTACGCCAACGTACGGCCCCCAGCTTGCGGAGAGACAGAGTGTTGGACGTCACGGCCAGTGGCAACAGAAGAGCAAAGCCCGCCATCCCCACAGTTATATAGGGGCGCTTAACGATGTCCGCCCAGATCTGGCTGAGAAGCTGCACATCAAGCACCAGCCACACCAACAGATGCGCAGCTATATAGAAGAAACCCGCAAGGCCGAGCGCACGGCGAAACTTGAGAAGGTTAAGCCCCACGTAGCGGCGCAGCGGCGTCACCGCCAATGTCACCACCAAGAGCTGAAGCCCGGCTTCGCCGTAAGCGTGCTCAAGAGCCTTGATCGGCTCAACACCCAGCCCCCCTGTCAGCCCCAAATAAAACAGCCAAACAATATGTGCGGCACACAGTATATATAGGGGCCAGCTCGGAAGCCTACGCAGACCTCTGTTCACCGCATCAACAAACGCCATCAGAACTGCGCTCTGAGATCCATGCCCGCATAGAGGCCCGCGACCTCTTCCTCATATCCGTTGAACATGAGCGTCGGCACGCGCTTGGCAAACAAACCACCGCCCAGCTTGCGCTCGGTTGCCTGCGACCAGCGCGGGTGATCCACCTCGGGGTTCACATTACTATAGAAGCCATATTCGCGCGGGCCTGCCTTGTTCCAGCTGGTGGGCGGCTCCTGATCTGTGAGCGTGATCCGCACAACCGACTTGATGCTCTTGAAGCCATACTTCCACGGCACAACAAGCCTGAGCGGCGCACCGTTCTGCTTTGGGATATCCTCACCATATATACCTGTCGCCATCATGGTGAGCGGGTGCATCGCCTCATCCAGCCGCAGCCCCTCGACATAGGGCCAGTCCAGCACGGGGAACTTCACCCCTGGCATCTCGTCAGGCCGCAACACTGTTTCAAAGGCCACATACTTGGCCCCGCTCTGCACACCCGCCAAGTTCAGCAAGTCCGCCAGCTCAAACCCGTTCCACGGCACAACCATGCTCCAAGCTTCGACACAGCGGAAACGGTAGATACGCTCCTCAAGGCTCATCTTGGCCATGATGTCTTCAAAGGCATAAGCGGCAGGGCGGTCAACCATCCCGTCGATGGTCACACTCCAAGGCTCGGTCGTGAGCGTATGGGCATATTTGGCAGGGTCTTCCTTGCCAGTGCCAAACTCGTAATAATTACAGTAGTTGCTAATGTCCTCCAGCGCGTTGGGCACAAGCGCCTCGGCTTCAGCCGCACCCGCCATCCCGACAAGGCCAAGCCCCGCTGCCCCCGCCATAAGCTGGCGGCGGTTCAGAAACACCGCCTTGTCAGTCACATCTTTGTCTTTGAGCGTATTGGTCCAGCGATATGCCATAATTTTATCCTCTAACGACTTGTCACAGAGATAGTGCCGCAGACGCGCGAGGCCAAACCACAGCTTTTCACATCTGCGTTCATTTTTTGTAACGAAAGCCCTTGGTCACACGTCTGCCTAGCCGCTTTTAGCCAAGCGCCGCAAAACGCTTCTGTGTGGAGCGCGCGCTGCCTTCAACTCTTACCTGATGTGAAAGACAGGGCGGTTGGATAAATCTCGTTCATCGGCCGCGAGCGTCCGTCATCGCCGACAATGCGAACGTGCCGCCGCCGCATCAGGCGCGGCTCGGCCACCCCGACCGAGTGTGCGATGGTCTCGACCTCACTGATAATCTGCTTGGCATAGCGCGCCACCTTCTCGAACTTCTCCTCCACAACAAGCCCGCGCTGCAGCTTGGGGTCATGGGTGGTGATCCCCGTGGGGCAGGTGTTTTTGTTGCACTTCAGCGCCTGAATACAGCCGAGGCTAAACATGAAGCCGCGCGCCGAGGTGACAAAGTCAGCCCCCGCACAGATCGCCCAAGCCACATCAGAGGGGTTCACAAGCTTGCCGCTGGCAATGATCCTGATCCGCTCGTGCAGCCCGTGCTTGTCGCGCAAGTCTACCATCATGGGCAGCGCTTCGCGAATAGGCAGGCCGACCAAGTCCATCAGCGGCATAGGTGCTGCCCCCGTGCCACCTTCGCCGCCATCGACGGTGATAAAGTCGGGTGCGGCCTCAGCCCCGCGCGCAGCGATCTCCTCAAAGAACGGCTCCCAGGCCTCGCCCGCGCCAAGCACGGTCTTGATCCCCACAGGCTTGCCGCTCACCTCTCTTATATGCGCGATCATATCGAGCAGCTCGGCCCAGTTGCCGGCTTCAATATGTCGGTTGGGCGAAATGCTCGCTGTGCCCTCGGCAATTCCGCGAATGGCCGCGATCTCGGCATTCACCTTTTCGGCGGGCAAAATGCCGCCTTTGCCGGGCTTGGCCCCTTGCGCCAGCTTCAACTCGAACATCTTGATCTCGGGCTTTGCCGCGAGCGCGCGCAGCTTGTCGTCGCTCAAGCGCCCCTCAGCATCGCGCACGCCATATTTCGCTGTGCCGATCTGCATGATGACATCACAGCCGCCCTCAAGATGATGCGGCGCGCAGCCACCCTCACCCGTGCTCAGCCAGATGCCCGCCTTGGCCGCGCCAAGGCTCAGCGCGCGCACCGCAGGCTTTGAGAGCGCGCCATAAGACATGCCCGAAATGTTGAAGAACGATGGAGCCATATAAGGAACGCGCGCGTGCGGCCCGATCATCAACGGCTCGCTGCTGGCAAACTGGTCATCCAACGGCGGAAACGGTGCATTGGTAAAGATCGCTGTGCCAGGCGCTCCCAAATTACGGGTCGAGCCAAAGGCAATGGTGTTGCCCTCTCCGCTGGCAGCCTTGTCCACCCACTCCCGCTGCGCGCGGTTAAAGGGCAGCTCTTCACGATCCATCGCAAAAAAGTACTGGCGGAAGAACTCCCCCAAGGTGGAGAACAAATGTCTGAACCGCCCGATGACAGGATAGTTGCGGCGGATCGCATCGGCCCGCTGGGAACGGTCTATGATATAAAGCACCAAGAGAAGCGCCGCGAGCGCGCCCAACACCCAGACAAATGCCAGAGCCAGAAAGTTCAAAACCGTAACCGCAAATCCCATCACATTCCCTGTTTGATATATATCAAGACTATCTTTAACCTAAGCTGTAACGTGGAGCGGATCGCTCACAAGAGCAAGCCGCCCTCACAGACAGTTCAAAAGGATTTCGTTATGCGTGCACTCTCTCTTGGCCTCGCCGCCACCTGCCTCGCAGCCACACAGGCTTTCGCGGCTGACGGTATCATCAGCTACACAACAGACCAGAGCTTTGACGATGTGGTCTTCGGACTGGAAAACGCGATTCTTGATGAAGGGCTGGTGATTGACCATGTCTCCCACACCGGCGATATGCTGGAGCGCACCAAAGGCGATGTCGGCTCCGATATCACGCTGTTCAAACAGGCCGATATCTACAGTTTCTGCTCCGCCAAGATTTCACGTGAAGTCATGGAAGCCGACCCGATGAATGTGGTCTTCTGCCCCTATGATATCTTCGTCACGGTCACGCCAGACACACCCGACGAAACCATGATCGGTTTTCGCACATACCCCGACGGCGCGATGAAGAAAGTCGAGGCCCTGCTGGACCGAATCGCCAAGGCCGCGATCGGCGTCGAGTAACCATAAATCCGAACAAAACACAGCTAACCGCAATACTGGCCGCCCGACAAACGATGAGTGTTGGGCGGCTCTTTTTTTGGCGACTTCTGGCCAACCTTTCGCCACTTTTCTGCCACTTTTCGGTTTAGGCCGTGCTAAAACACTCCAGTACCTAGGGCCAAAACACTTTAACGATGGGATTTTTAACTATGCCAGTCACGTCCGACATCAACCTCACTCAATACTACTACGGCAACTCGCTTGTGAACTTTGGAGGCGGCAACGCTTTTACCAATGTTCCCTACTGGATGAACCAGTTGATCGAGCACACAAGCGGTGACTATGCCGTCAACGGAGGCTACGGCTTCTTGCAGCAGTTTGCTGACAGGCCAGAGCCTGCCAACGAATGGGGGTTTTCTGGTGTCGACGGCCTCTGGGATGGCGACTTTAACGCCTTCAATGAAGTGGCCTTTGACCAGATCATCATCACCCCCGCCAACTTCATTCAAGATGTCAGCCCGACAGCCTATTACTACGGCACAACAACCAGCCCGCTGACCGCAACCATCGACATTATCGCAGACACGCTCACAGAGCAGCCATCTGGCGAATTCTTCATCTATGAGGGCTGGTCTGATCTTGGTCTCTTCAGCGAGGTCTTCCCGCCCAGCGATGGCATCATGGAAACCTACTATGCCTACAATCAGGGCGACTACCACGACTGGTATGTCAGCTATGTTGATGCACTTGCCGCCGAGTTCCCGGACGCGAGCATCACACTTATTCCCGTCGCTCCTGTCCTCGCAGGTTTGCTTTCAGCCGACGGGCCGCTCGGCGGGATTGATGTCACCGATCTGTTTGTAGACAGCGCGCCACACGGCACCGAAACACTTTACTTTCTGGCCAGCCTTATCACCTATCAGGCCACAATTGGTGCACCGGCTCCGGCAGACTTTCCTGTCCCTGCCAGCATCAACAGCCTCATCGTCGATAACTTTGCAGCCATCGTCGATTTCATCGAGATAGAAACCGCATCCTTCATGGGCGGCGACGGCCTTGAAGGCCCCGACATCAACACCATCATTGGGACCGACGACGCAGAGCTGATCGACGGCACAGCCGACGCAGACTCGATTCAGGCCAATGATGGAGACGATACCATCAACGGCAACGCAGGCGATGACATTCTCGAGGGCGGCAACGGCAACGACAGGCTGAGTGGCGGAGACGACCGCGACATCCTCAACGGTGGCGCAGGCGACGATATCCTGAAAGGCGAGGTCGGCGATGACACCGTCAGCGGCGGCGCGGGCAACGACGATATCATCGGCGGCGCAGGCGCCGATGTGATTGATGGCGGCGACGGACGCGACTTCATTCGTGGCAACAACGGCGATGACCTCATTGAAGGCGGCGCAGGCGTTGACACAATTCGCGCGGGCAACGGAGACGACACAATCCTGGCGGGTGAAGGCCGTGACAAGCTCAATGGCAACAACGGCGACGACGAGATCTTCGCAGGCGACGGCAACGATGTCATGCGGGGCGACAACGGCGACGACAGGCTCTTTGGCGAAGCAGGCGATGACAAAATGAACGGTGGCAACGGCAACGACCTGCTCGTTGGCAGCGCGGGCCAAGACCGCCTCTGGGGTGACAGCGGCGCTGACACGCTCGAAGGCGGCGCAGGCAATGACCAACTCTGGGGCGGCGCAGGCGCAGATGTCTTTGTCTTTGCCACAGGCCATGGCCGCGACTACCTCTATGATTTTGAAGACGGCGTCGACCTCTTCGACATCACAGGTCTGGATTTTGCGCTGACCAACCTGCTCCTCTCTGGCTCCGTCAACGAGACAATCGCAGCTGGCACAAGTTTCATCTTTGAAAACAACAGTGACAGCATCCAGATCTACAACAACACCAGCACAGCGATCACCCTCAGCATTGATGACTTCATCTATGATGATGTGCTGATCGTCGGCTAACAGACCCACACGCCCAAACAAAAAGGGCCGCTCCTTTCGGGGCGGCCCTTCTCTTTACACAGGGGCGTGTCAGTGCACGACAGCATCATCAGGCTTGTCGCGGTGAGTTGCGCCCACCCGATCCCCGATGATCAGCCCTTCGGCACCCGCGCGCACAGGCACGGTATCCCCGTCTCTGATATCTCCCGCCAAAAGCGCTTCGGCGAGCGGATTTTGCAAGGCGCGCTGTATCACCCGCTTCAGGGGGCGCGCTCCGAACACAGGGTCATAGCCCTCATCTGCCAGCCACTTCATCGCAGCTTCGTCTAGGTCGAGTTCGATCTTACGGGCCAAGAGCCGCTTCTTGAGCCGCGCCAGCTGTATCTCGACAATCCCGCCCATATCTTCACGGCCAAGGCGGTCAAAAATGATCGTCTCATCCAGACGGTTGAGAAACTCGGGGCGGAAGTGCGCGCGCACAGCATCCATCACATCGCGCTTGGCGTCCGAGGCGTCAGCCCCTTCTGGCAGCTGGCTCAAAGCCTGCGCCCCAAGGTTGGATGTCAGAATGATAAGCGTCTGCTTGAAGTCCACCTTACGGCCCTGCCCGTCGGTCAGCACACCATCGTCCAAAACCTGCAACAGCACGTTAAAGACATCAGGGTGCGCTTTCTCGACCTCGTCAAACAGCACCACCTGATAGGGCCTGCGGCGCACAGCTTCGGTGAGCACACCGCCCTCATCATAGCCGACATAGCCGGGAGGCGCACCAATCAGGCGGGAGACCGCGTGTTTCTCCATAAACTCCGACATATCAACACGCACCATCGCGTTCTCGTCATCAAAGAGAAACTCGGCCACAGCCTTGGTCAGCTCGGTTTTGCCCACACCCGTTGGCCCCAAGAAGAGAAAGCTGCCCAGCGGGCGCGCCTCGTCTTGCAAGCCAGCGCGCGCACGGCGCACCGCATTGGCCACCGCCGTCACGGCAATGTTCTGGCCGATCACACGTTTGTGCAGCCCCTCTTCCATACGCAAGAGCTTGTCGCGGTCGCCTTCCAGCATCTTGCCAGCAGGAATACCCGTCCAACGCTCGATCACCTGCGCCACATGCTCGGGGCGCACGGCTTCTTCTACCGTGACATCGCCTTCGGCACCTTCTGCCGCTGCCAGCTTCTTCTCAAGCTCGGGGATCACGCCAAAGCGCAACTCACCTGCGCGCGCAAGGTTGCCCTCGCGCGTGGCGATCTCGATGTCGGCGCGTGCGCGGTCAAGCTGCTCTTTCAGCTCGCGCGCGCCTTCTAGCTTGTCGCGTGCCGCCTGCCAGTTGGCTGTCATCTCGCCAGACTTCTCTTTCAAGTCACCCAACTCTTTTTCAAGCGTTTCAAGGCGGTCTTTTGAGGCCTCGTCGTCTTCCATCCGAAGGGCTTCTGCCTCGATCTGCATCTGCAAGATCTGACGGTCGAGCGCATCGAGTTCTTCGGGCTTGCTGTCCACTTCCATCCGCAGACGGCTCGCCGCCTCGTCCATGAGGTCGATGGCTTTGTCAGGCAAGAAACGGTCGGTGATATAACGGTTCGACAGAGTCGCAGCCGCCACCAAGGCCGAGTCAGAGATCCGCACACCGTGGTGCAGCTCGTATTTTTCCTTGATGCCCCGCAGAATGGAAATGGTGTCTTCCACGGTTGGCTCGTCGGTAAACACAGGCTGGAAACGCCGCGCAAGAGCGGCATCTTTTTCAACATGCTTGCGATACTCATCAAGCGTTGTCGCACCGATACAGTGCAGCTCGCCGCGCGCCAAAGCAGGCTTGATCAGGTTGGCCGCATCCATTGCGCCATCGCCCTTGCCCGCGCCCACAAGCGTGTGCATCTCGTCGATAAAGAGGATGATCTCGCCCGCAGCGTCAGTCACTTCATTGAGCACAGACTTGAGCCGCTCTTCAAACTCGCCGCGATACTTCGCGCCCGCAATCAAAGCGCCCATGTCCAGAGACATCAGCTTTTTGTTGCGCAAGCTTTCAGGCACATCGCCATTGACGATGCGCAGGGCCAGACCCTCGGCAATCGCGGTTTTACCCACGCCCGGCTCACCGATCAGAACAGGGTTGTTCTTGGTACGGCGGCTGAGCACCTGCATGGTCCGGCGGATCTCGTCGTCGCGGCCAATGATCGGGTCAATCTTGCCAAGGCGTGCGCGCTCGGTCAGATCGGCGGCATATTTGCTCAAGGCTTCATAGCTGTCTTCGGCGCTGGCACTGTCTGCTGTGCGCCCCTTGCGGATGTCATTCACCGCCGCGTTGAGCGCTTGCGCATTCACTGCGCCCGCGTCGAGCGCCTCTTTGGCCGCCGATTTCACCATCGCCAGCGCCATCAAGACCCGCTCGACAGGCACAAAGCTGTCGCCAGCCTTCTGGGCCAGGCTCTCGGCTTCGCCGAGGACTTTGGCCAGGCTCTTGTCAACATAGGGCTGGCCTGTGTCGCCACTCACTTTGGCAATCTTGCCAACAGCAATATCGACAGCATCTTTCACCCGCTTGGGCACACCGCCCGCCTTGGTGATGAGGTTGCTCGCGAGCCCCTCGCTGTCATCCATAATAGCTTTCAGCAGGTGTTCGGGCATCACCCTCTGGTGATCTTCCCGCATAGCGATTGTCTGCGCAGCCTGCAAAAATCCGCGCGAACGCTCCGTGAACTTTTCTAGGTTCATGGTCTTTTCTCCTTTTATAAGCCTTCCCTGCTGGCGCACCCAAAAGAGGCATACGTCGCGTCGGGAACCTTGCTATAAAAATGGGGCACAACGGGCCTGCCTTCAAGGCCCATCGCCCAAAAAACGCATCGGCGGTTTCTCGCAAATGATCACACCGCGATTCACCTTTGCGTGACTCCCCCTTACTTTAGAGCGCCGGATCGCTACTTTTGATAGAGGCAAAGGGCATAGCGCCCCGCCAGTCAGGAGGACCAGAATGTCTTACACCACAACACGCATCGCGCGCATCCGCTACAACCTCGAGTTTTCAGGCTACGAAGCGATTGTCTTTATTCAAGACGCCCAAGACACCTTCAGCTACCCCAGCTTCATAGCGGCCCCGCTTGATGCGGACTACGCGCTTGTCATGCAACAGCTCGCAGACAAAGCCCAAAGGCAGCACCGCTCCGCAAACCCGGGGCTGCGCTCGCAGATGCACCGCAACACAGCCCGCCGCGCACAGGCCCCAGAGCACCCCCCGCTCGCAGCCTGAGGCGCAAGGCTCCTTCACAGCCCAACCCTTGACGCGAGGCCCAATCCCCGCAACAAGGCCAAAACCGCTGTGAAGGAGCTGCCCCATGATAGATGACCGCCTGATCGTTGCCCTCGATGTGCCACACGCCGTCGCCGGGCTTGAGCTTGCTGCCAAACTTGGCGATGCGGTGAACTTTTACAAAATCGGCCTAGGTATGCTCACTGGCGGCGGCCTCGCTCTGGCGCAAGAGCTGAAGGACGAGCACGGCAAGCGCATCTTTCTGGACATGAAGCTCTTTGACATCGGTGCCACCGTCGAAGCGGCTGTGCGGGGCCTTGCCCAGTTTGATCTCGACTTCCTCACTGTTCACGGTGACCCCCACGTGGTGCGCGCCGCCAAAGAAGGCGCAGCCAACTCCGATATGCAAATCCTCGCCGTCACCATCCTCACCTCGCTTGACCGAGGTGATCTTGACGCCTCTCTGCTCAAGGCAGGCGATGTTCAGGAGCTGGTGATCGAGCGCGCCGCACGCGCCTTTGAGGCCGGGGCCGATGGCGTCATCGCCTCCCCCCAAGAGGCCGCGCTCATCCGCGCGCTGCCCGAAGCCGCAGGCCGCCTCATCGTAACACCGGGCGTGCGCCCCGCAGGGGCCGCACTCGGCGACCAGAAGCGCGTTGCAACGCCCGGCCAAGCCATCACCGATGGCGCAGATCATATCGTGGTGGGCCGCCCGATCTGGCAAGCCGAAGACCCGGCAGCAGCCGCCCGCGCCGTCTTGGCCGAGCTACCACCGCTCTAAGCTTCAGTCTTCGTTGATATCGCGGTCCCAGTGCTTCACCTGACCCTTGCGGATCCCCATGGTGCGCCGCAGAAGCAGCCACGCCAGCAGTGAAAACACCGCAAACAGCACCAGCGTCATGGTGAAAGAGCTCGCAAGCGTGCCGCCCAGCGGCCCGCCAAGACCCAAAAGCGCACCCACAAAAGCCGCGCCAATGGCAAACCCCAGCAAGATAAACCCGGGCGCAAGCACCTCGAGAATACCGAGGCCAAGAGCCAGCGCCATCCAGACCCACCAAAGCGTCCACAGCGCCTCTGCTGTTGCCGGCTCCATCACTTGCCCCCTTTCAACATGCCAAAGGCGTTCTTGAACGCATCCACAGCATCGGCAGGCAGAAAGATCGTCTGTTTGCCCTCGCCCGCGCCAACCTTGGCCAAGGCCTCAACCTGCTTGAGTGCCACCTGATATTGCGCCGCCTCAAGCCCGTTATCGGCAATCGCCTGCGCCACAACACTCGTGGCGTAGGCTTCCGCATCCGCCGCAATGCGGCGCGCCTTGGCAATCTGCTCCGCCGCATAAAGCTCGGCATCCGCATTCAGCTCGACCGCGCGCTTCGCGCCTTCGGCCCGTGTCACCTGCGCGCGCCGTTCGCGCTCCGCATTGAGCTGCTGAAGCATCGCATCGCGCGTCGCCTGATCAAGATTCACATCCAGAATCTCGGCCCGTGTCACCTCGATCCCCCAGTTGTCGACCTGATCTTCAACCGCCGCCTGTATCTGCCCGATCAGGCTCGAGCGGTTGCTCTGCACCTCATCCAGTTCCATCTTGCCAATCTCGGCGCGCACAATCCCCGCCACCGTGGTGGCAATCGCCGCATCAACGTCACGAATGCGGTAAACTGTCTTTTCAGGCTCCAGAATACGGTAGAACACACTGGTCTCGACCTGCACCAAAACATTGTCCTTGGTGATCGCATCTTGCGAGGCCGTTGGCAGCTGGCGCTCCAGAATGCTGACTCTGTGGCGCACCGTGTCGATAAACGGCACAATAAAGTTGATCCCTGGCCCAAGCACAGATTTGAGCCGCCCGAAGCGCTCCACCACATATTTCTCCGACTGCGGAACAATCCGCACACCAAGGAAAATGGAGATAATAATCAGGGCCGCGACAAGTAAGGTCACGAGGTTTCCGCCAAGCAAGTCCATCAAAATCTGTTCCATCACTATCCAACTTTTCAATTCTGAGACCAAATATGCGCTCTGCCCCCGTATTTTCCAAGTGGAATTGCGCATAGAGCAGGCGTATGAAAGCCTATGCCCAGCCTGTGCCGCGATTGTTTACACCCGTTTGATGCAGGCGCGCGCTGCCCCGCCTGCCGCAGCCCGCGTGTGCGCAGCCACCCCGAGCTATACGATCTCACCATCGCCCATATGGATTGCGACGCGTTTTATGCCTCCGTGGAGAAGCGCGACAATCCCGAGCTCGCAGCCAAACCCGTCATCATCGGAGGGGGCCGCCGTGGTGTTGTCTCCACAGCCTGCTATATCGCGCGCATTCGCGGTGTGCGCTCTGCCATGCCCATGTTTCAGGCGCTCAAGCTCTGCCCCGAAGCCGTCATCGTTCCACCCCGCATGGACGCCTACGTCGAGGCCTCTCGCGCCATCCGCGCCATGATGGAAGAGCTCACCCCCGAGATAGAACCGCTCTCTCTTGACGAGGCCTTCATGGATCTCACAGGCACAGCCCGCCTGCATGGCCGCCCCCCCGCCGTGATGCTGGCGCATCTGATCAAACGCATGAACACCGAGCTGGGGCTCTCCGGCTCCATTGGCCTGTCTCACAACAAGTTCCTCGCCAAAGTCGCCTCCGATCTGGACAAGCCCAAAGGCTTTTCCGTCATTGGCCGCGCCGAAACAGCCGATTTCCTGCGCGACAAACCCGTGCGCCTCATCTGGGGGGTCGGTGCGGTGTCCCAAGCGGCTCTGGACAAGGCAGGCATCCACCTCTTCTCCGATCTGCTCCGCTGGAGCGAGGCCGACCTCACCGCGCGTTTTGGCTCTATGGGCACACGGCTCTATCACCTCGCACGCGGCGAAGACCGCCGCCGCGTGTCCGCCCATGCGCCCATGAAGTCCATCTCCAAAGAAACCACCTTCTTTGAAGACACCTCCGATCGCGACCTGCTCGATGGCCACCTCTGGCGCTTGGCCGAACAAGTCTCTGACCGCGCCAAAGCCCGCGGCCTTGCAGGCCAGACCGTCACGCTCAAGCTCAAAACATCCAGCTTCAAAAGCATCACCCGCCGCCAAACCCTGCATGACGCCACCCAAATGGCAGATACCATCTATCGCACCGCGCGCGCGCTGTTTGATCAGGCCGCCAGCGCCGCGCCCTTCCGCCTCATCGGCACAGGCCTCTCGGGCCTTGTTCCCGCCCATGACGCCGACCGCTCCCATGACCTGCTCGACCCTGACGCAGCCAAACGCTCCGACATCGAGCGCGCCACCGATGAAATCCGCAAAAAATTCGGCAAGGACTCCATCCTCAAAGGCCGCGCCCTGCGCTAGAGCGGGCAAGACAGCCTCAAACGCGTCCAGCTCTTTCTTTTTGCCACAAATATCCTGGGGGGAGCGCGAGGGGGGCAAAGCCCCTCTCGCCCGCCGCGATTTGGCGTAGCCAAAGCGCAAAGCCTGAGGTCTTCACCCTGTCCATACTGGTGTATGCACAGCCTGCCACATAGCCTGCCCTACGGCAAAGCTCAGTCTTTTGCACCCGCCTCCAGCATCCGCACTTCCCGCTGCGGGAAGGGGATCGAAATGTCATTTTCCTGAAACTTGTCCCAAAGCGCGAGATAGACATTGCCGCGAATATTGGTCAGCCCGCCCGTCGGGTCCTTGATCCAGAACCGCAGGATATAGTCCACCGAACTGTCGCCAAACCCGACAATATGACAGACGGGCGCTTTATGGCTCAACACACGGTCAACCCCTTTCGCCGCCTCAATCGCCAGCGCGCGCACCTTGTGCGGGTCGTCGCCGTAAGCCGTGCCGAAATAGATATCGAGCCGCACGAAATCATCCGAGTGCGACCAGTTCACAACCTGTCCCGTGATAAGATCTTCGTTTGGAATCAGATACTCGCGCCCGTCACGCGTGACAACCGAGGTGTAGCGCGCGCCCAGCGTGTTGATCCAGCCAAAGGTCTCGCCAAGGCTGATCACATCCCCGGGCTTGATCGACTTGTCGAGCAGAATGATCACCCCCGAGACGAGGTTGGAGACCACTTTTTGCAAACCAAAACCAAGGCCCACACCAATCGCACCAGAGAGAACAGCAAGCCCCGTCAGGTCAACACCTGTGGCGCGCAGGCCCACAAATAGCGCAAGACCATAGAGGCCCACCTGTGCAAACTTGATCACCAGAACCTGCATCGACGGGCTGATATCTTCGTTGCGCCGCACCCCGCTGGCCATAGTTTTTGACACGAACCGCGCAAGGAAAAACAGCACCCCCAGCGTGAAAACCGCCTGCACCACAGTCCAGAGCGAAAGCCGCAAACTGCCCAGCTCGATGGCGGCAGAATCCAGCAGGCTTTGGGCCTCTTCCGTCACCCCAAGGATCACAAGCGTCGCCCAGGTCCAGCCCGCATAGCGCACAACACTGCGCAAAAAACCGTTGTTTATCAGCCGTGTGACCACAGCAATCATGAGCCACGCCAAAGCAAGGTTGGCAATCACACCCAAGAGATAGGAGCGCGAGGGCCATGTCATTTCCCGCATGATCCAGACAAGCGGGAACAGGATGGCCACAAAGGAAATCAGCCGCAAGCGCCGTTGTAACACCAGCAAGAACCGCAGGCGCCACTTGGGCCAGTTCTCCAGCGTGCGCATCCACTCGCGGGTCGGCTCGGCCAACACCTTGCCAACAATATGCGCCACAACAAACACACCAAGCGCAATCATAAGCTGATAGGCGTTCCACGGGCGTAACAGCCCCTCCAGAAATCCTTGTGCCTGATCCGCCAGCGACAGGGCAATCTGCTGCGCTTCGACAACAACGTCCCCGACCGGCTCGGCAGGGGCCGCAGCTTCAGCGGCAACGCTGGTTTCTGTGAGTGTTTCGTTTTCCATATCCGACCGTTTTTTCTTTTAAACTCGCACGACAGGCCCCAAGCGGCAAGGGCGGCAGAGCCCTGCCCTGATCAAACGCTTGCGAGACTCGGGGCCAGCCTGTATCTGCTATCTCATGACACGGATTTTTGACCTCGACGACCGCGCGCGCTTGCGCGAACGTTTCTTCTCTGAAGAGCGCGTCGTTGCCGCGTGCCTCTGAGCGCGCCGCGCCAAAACCCTTCAACATTTCTCAACACGGGAGAGGACCACATGTCCCCCAAAACACTCTATGACAAAATCTGGGATGCCCACGTCGCCCATGAAGCCGAAGACGGCACCTGCCTTTTGTATATCGACCGCCACCTTGTTCACGAAGTGACAAGCCCGCAGGCTTTTGAAGGCCTTCGCATGACAGGTCGCAAAGTGCGCGCGCCAGAAAAAACCATCGCTGTGCCCGATCACAACGTCCCCACGACGCTGGATCGCGCCAAAGGCATCGAAAACGAAGAAAGCCGCATTCAGGTCGATGCGCTGGATAAGAACGCCAAAGAATTCGGCGTGCACTATTATCCAGTCTCCGATGTGCGCCAAGGCATCGTCCACATCGTTGGCCCCGAACAGGGCTGGACGCTCCCGGGCATGACCGTGGTGTGTGGTGACAGCCACACCGCCACCCACGGCGCGTTTGGCGCGCTGGCACACGGCATCGGCACCTCCGAGGTCGAGCACGTTCTGGCCACGCAAACGCTGATCCAGAAAAAGTCCAAAAACATGAAAGTCGAGATCACCGGCAAGCTCAAGCCGGGTGTGACAGCCAAAGACATCACCCTTGCCGTCATCGGCGAGACAGGCACGGCCGGCGGCACAGGCTATGTGATCGAATATTGCGGTGAAGCGATCCGCGATCTTTCCATGGAAGGCCGCATGACAGTCTGCAACATGGCCATCGAAGGCGGCGCGCGCGCTGGTCTCATCGCGCCTGACGAGACAACATACGCCTATGTCAAAGGCCGCCCCCACGCCCCCAAAGGGGCTCAGTGGGACGCTGCCCTGAACTGGTGGAAAACCCTCTTCACAGATGAAGACGCTGTCTTTGACAAAGTCGTCACGCTCAAGGCCGAAGATATCCAGCCAGTTGTGACATGGGGCACCTCCCCCGAAGACGTCTTGCCCATCACAGGCACAGTGCCATTCCCCGAAGACTTCAAAGGCGGCAAAGTCGACGCTGCCAAACGCGCACTTGAGTATATGGGCCTGACCGCCGGCCAGAAGCTCACCGATATCGAGATCGACACGGTCTTCATCGGCTCTTGCACAAACGGCCGCATCGAAGACTTGCGCGCCGCTGCCGCGATCCTGAAAGGCAAGAAAATCGCCGTAAAACGCGCGATGATCGTGCCGGGCTCAGGCCTTGTGCGCGCACAGGCCGAAGAAGAGGGGCTGGCTGACATCTTTATCGAAGCTGGCTTTGAATGGCGCCTTGCGGGTTGCTCCATGTGCCTCGCAATGAACCCTGACCAGCTGGCCGAGGGGGAGCGTTGCGCTGCAACCTCCAACCGCAATTTCGAAGGCCGCCAAGGCTACAAGGGCCGCACGCACCTCGTGTCGCCTGCCATGGCCGCCGCCGCCGCCCTCACAGGCAAGCTCACAGACGTTCGGGAGATGATGTAATGGATAAGTTTGACAAACTCTCAGGCATCGCCGCGCCGATGCCGCTGGTCAATATCGACACCGATATGATCATTCCCAAAGTGTTTCTCAAGTCGATCGCCCGCACAGGCTTTGGCAAAAACCTCTTTGACGAGATGCGCTACAACCGCGACGGCAGCGAGATCGCTGATTTCGTGCTCAACAAGCCAGCTTACCGCGACGCACAAATCCTTGTCGCAGGTGATAACTTCGGCTGCGGTTCTTCACGCGAGCACGCCCCATGGGCGCTGGCCGATTTCGGCATCAAAGCGGTTGTCTCAACCTCTTTTGCCGACATCTTTTACAACAACTGCTTCAAAAACGGCATCCTGCCCATCGTTCTGCCCCAAGAGGCTGTCGATGTGCTGATGCAAGACGCAGAAAAAGGGGCCAACGCGCGCATGGAGATCGATCTGGAAGCCCAGACCGTGACCACCTCCGAAGGCGAGAGCTTTGCCTTTGAAGTCGATAGCTTCAAAAAACACTGCCTCATGAACGGGCTTGATGACATCGGCCTGACCATGGAGAAGGCCGCATCCATCGACACATTCGAGGCGCAGGCCGCTCAATCGCGCCCTTGGGTCTAAGCACATAGCGAGCGGCTGCGGGAACACTCTCGCAGCCGCTTTCTGACACTTTGATTAAAACTTAGTGAACCTGCCCCTATGGGCAAACACAGCCGATCTCACCAAATGTAGTAAAACTGTTTTGGCTTGCCACATTTGTGATCCGCGAATGATGCAATCTCGCACCACTTCTTCCCTTAAAGCGCCCTATTTCCGAGCTCTTATCAGTCCATGACTTGAGCTGAGAATCGAAAGAAGGCAAAAATTGGGCAAGATTGAGGCATACCGCCATAAAGAGCGGATTCAAGTTGGAACAAGGACACGGCATCGCATCGTGACCGACCAAGTTGGAAGGATTGGGTAGTGTTTACACGAGTGACTGGCGCAGTTTTACGCGCACTGTTGATGGCTTTGCTGATCGCGATGCCGTCGCTTCTACTTCCGAACGTCAGCGCTGATACCAGCCAGATCACAGTTCTGGTCGCGCTTCTGGCGTTCCTGATGACATTCATCGAGTACTACAGCCAATATCCTTCGATCATCGAGTTTCGCTACGCCTCCCCGTTCAACAGGCTGCGCTTTCTGGCGCTCTTTGTCACGGTGACGCTTTTGTCTGTCATACTGGCGAGCACATCTGCAGCCAGCGGCATGGCAGGCGCGCTCCACCAGATCGGCACAGCATGGGGCGCGGCCCTGGATTTCCCGTTTTCACCCGTGCGCCTTGTCGTGCTCATGATGCCCGAGCAAGCCTCTGATGCGCTGCTCACATCCGTGCGCACCTCTGCGGGTATTTCCTACATGGTTTCGCTCGTGACACTCTTTATCTTTGTCACGATGGTGCGCCTCATGGGGTGGCCCACCCGCAACCGTGCGTTCAATGTCTGGATCAACCTGCCGCTGTTTGACCCGACAGCAGGCGGAGATGTGGTTCACCGCCTCAAACGCGATGCAGGTCTTAACATTGTGTTAGGGATTTTGCTGCCATTCTTGATCCCAGCCGTGGTGAAAGCTGCATCAAGCTTCATTGACCCGATCTCGATGCAGAATCCACAGACCTTAATCTGGACGATGAGTGCATGGGCCTTTCTTCCTGCCAGTATGATCATGCGTGGCATAGCCATGGGCCGGATCGCAGAACTGATCGAAGAGAAGCGCAACCGCGCCTACTCAGAAGCCGAAAAGAACGGGCTGCACGCCGCCTCTGCCTAGGCCTTCTGGCCCTTCTGTTCTTGACGTGTGGCGCCCCACTCTGGGCCGCGGAGCTGCGCGTAGCCTTTTACAGCGCAGGGCTGTCCCGCAAAGGCCCCGGCCTTCTTTTGCGAGACATCCGCCGCGAAGAGGCGCAAGTGCGCGCCGCACGCGATGTGATCCAGACCATCAACCCCGATATACTCATCATATCAGACTTTGACTATGACGCCGAGCTGGCCGCGCTGACAGCCTTTGCCAAGCTGCTGGCCAAAGCTGGTGCGCCCTACCCCCACCGCTTCGCACGCCGCCCCAATACAGGCTGGGCCACAGGCCTTGATATGGACGGCGACGGCAGGCGTGGCACAGCCCGTGATGCACAAGGCTTTGGCGCCTTCGCTGGGCAAGGCGGGCTGGCAATCCTGTCGCGCTACCCGTTTGATGAAGCAGGCTTGCAAGACTTCTCGGCTCTGCTCTGGCGGGATGCGCCCGCAGCGCTCCTGCCCACCCATGCCGATGGCGCGCCCTTCCCGTCCAAAGAGGCGCTCGCAGTACAGCGCCTGTCCACAACAGCACATTGGGCCTTACCCGTCGCGATAGAGCGCAAAACCCTCACGCTGCTTGTCTCTCAAGCCACACCGCCCGTCTTTGACGGCGACGAAGACCGCAACGGAAAGCGCAACCATGACGAAAACGCACTTTGGCTGCACCACATCGAAGGCAGGTTCGGCACGCCTCCCTCTGGCCCCTTTGTCCTCGCGCTCGGCAGCAATCTTGACCCCGCCGATGGCGCAGGCCACCGCGGGGCAATGCATGCTCTGCTCACGCATCCAAAGCTTCAAGACCCGCGCCCCAAAAGCGCGGGTGGCCCTTTGGCCGCCACGCCAAACCAGCTGGGGGACCCCGCGCTTGATACGGCAGACTGGCGCGAGCCGACCGCCGAACAGTTTGGGCCCGGCAACATGCGGGTTGATTTCGTGCTGCCCTCTGCCGAGATCACCGTGACAGATGCGGGTGTGTTCTGGCCCGCCCCCGAGCAAACAGGCCACGCGCTTGCCCTTGCCGCAAGCCGCCACCGCCTCGTTTGGGTTGATCTGGCCCTGCCCTAGCGGCTTATGTTTCTTGACCCGCCCCGCGCCAGCCGCTAGCTCAGAGCCAACAGATCAACACGAGGAACCACATCATGAGCAACCCTTCGCTTCTTATCCTGCCAGGTGACGGCATCGGCCCCGAAGTTATGGCCGAAGTCCGCAAGGTCATCGACTGGTACGGCGCAAACCGTGGCGTCACATTCGATGTCAGCGAAGACCTCGTCGGCGGTTGCGCCTATGATGTGCACGGCACACCGCTGCATGACGACACAATGGCCAAAGCCCAAGAGGTCGACGCCGTTCTCCTCGGCGCGGTTGGCGGCCCGAAGTATGACAACCTCGACTTCTCCGTTAAGCCCGAGCGTGGCCTCTTGCGCCTGCGCAAGGAAATGGACCTCTTCTCAAACCTGCGCCCCGCACAATGCTTTGATGCGCTGGCCGACTTCTCATCTTTGAAAAAAGATGTGGTCGCGGGCCTCGACATCATGATCGTGCGCGAGCTGACGTCAGGTATCTACTTTGGCGAGCCACGCGGGATTTTTGAAGAAGGCAACGAGCGCGTTGGCATCAACACGCAGCGCTACACCGAGTCAGAGATCGCCCGCGTCGCACGCTCGGCCTTTGAGCTGGCGCGCAAGCGTGGCAACAAGGTCTGCTCGATGGAAAAAGCCAACGTGATGGAGTCAGGCATTCTCTGGCGCGACGTTGTCACCGAGATCCACGCCGCCGAATACCCTGATGTTGAGCTCAGCCACATGTATGCTGACGCAGGCGCCATGCAGCTCTGCCGCTGGCCCAAGCAGTTTGACGTGATCGTCACAGACAACCTCTTTGGTGACCTGCTCTCTGACGCGGCGGCAATGCTCACAGGCTCACTTGGCATGTTGCCCTCGGCCAGCCTTGGCGCCCCGATGGCCAATGGTCGCCCCAAAGCGCTCTATGAGCCGGTACACGGCTCAGCGCCCGACATTGCAGGCCAAGGCAAAGCCAACCCCATCGCCTGTGTTCTCAGCTTCGCCATGGCGCTGCGCTACAGCTTTGACATGGGCACAGAGGCGGATCGCCTTGAAGCCGCTGTTGAAAAAGTGCTCGCCGATGGCGCGCGCACAGCCGACCTGCTCGGCGAAGATGGCGCAACACCGATCAGCACATCTGAAATGGGCGACGCGATTATCGCAGCGCTTTCAGCCAGCCTCTAAGGCAAACTCAAAAGTAAGACGCGGCTCCGCACCACGCGGGGCCGCTTTTCTTTTGGCCAAACCCGCGCTATCTTGAAAGCATGGTTCACATCATTCACGGATTGCCCGCAGGCATGGAAGCCGCCGCCGCCGCTCTCTATTGGGAGGCTTTCGGCGCAAAGCTCGGCAAGCTCCTGGGCCCCGCCGAGCGTGCAGAACGCTTCTTTGCCGAGACGATCAACCACAGTTCCATATTCGCCGCCGTCGAAGGCAGTACTCTCCTTGGCATCGCCGCGTTCAAAGATGGCGAGGATGGCTTTTGCTCCGCAGGGCTGCAAGATATGCTGCGCCACTACGGCCTCGGCGCGCTCTGGAAGATGATCCCTCTGTCCATGCTCGAGCGCAGCGCGCCCGAAGCCACGCTTCAGATGGACGGTATCTGTGTGAGCGCCGCCGCGCGTGGCAAAGGCGTGGGCTCGGCGCTGCTCAAGGCGCTTTACGCCCACGGCAAAGCTGAGGGCCTGAGCTTCGTCACGCTTGATGTGATCGACACAAACCCGCGCGCCAAAGCGCTCTATGAGGCGCAGGGTTTTGTCGCCATATCTGTGGAAAGCACATCGATCCTGCGTCCGCTCCTCGACTTTTCCGAAGCAACCAAAATGCGCAGACCGCTCTAAAGCGCCCCCAGCCCAAGCTCGGCCACAGCCTCGCTCAAGACCGCACGAAATAGCTGCGCCGCAGGTGCAACATCCTCTTCTGCGCGGCCCATCACGCCCACAGGCCCTGCCGTCAGCCCCGTCTCAATCGGCAATTGTTCCAGCAATCCGCTGGCAATATCCCCCGCCACAACACTCTGCGAGATGATCCAGACCGCCTCGCTCTCTCGCGTGATGCCACGGCCATAATCTCCCGAAACACTCTCGATCCTATGGGGCAGCGCCCCCATCCCCTCAGCGATGAACAATCTGTCAACCAAGGGCCGAATGGCCGCGCGCTCGGAGGGGTAGATCACCAGGCAGTCACGCAGCGCCTCAAGCCGCGTTGCGCCGCTCAAGGCATGGCCCTTGCGCACCACAAAAGCCACCTGCTCGCTATAAAGCTGGGTAAAGCTCACCCCGGCCATCGTCGCAGGCGGGCCCATGCGCCCCACCACAAGGTCAAGCGCCCCCGCGCGCAACCGCTCCATAAGAAAGCCGTGCGGCCCGTCCTCAACCTTGAGCACGGTCTCAGGCTCATGCGCCCGAAACCTGAGGCTTGCCAGCGGCAAGACCCGTGCCGCCACACTGGGCATGGCACCGATGCTCAGCACACCTGCACCGCCCTTTTGCAGCCGCGCCACCCCGTCAAACCCTTGCCGCAGCGCACCAAGGCTGGCCTCACTCGCCTTGAGAAAGACATGGCCCGCCGCGCTCAGCTCAACGCCCCCGCGCCCACGGCGCATGAGGCGCACCCCCAGAATATCTTCCAACTCCTTGAGGATTTTTGAGATAGCAGGCTGCGTCAGCCCCAGCGCCTCGCCTGCCGCCTTGAGGCTCTCCAAACGGGCAATCTCGGCAAAAGCCTCTATGTGGCGCAGCTTGATACGACGGTCCATAACTTTCCTTTTTGAGAAACTATATCACCGCCTATTTCATTTTACATACCAAATTCAGCCAGTAAACTCTGCCCAATACCATGAAAGGCTTATCCATGCGCACCCAAGTCGTCATCATCGGCGGTGGCCCCTCTGGCCTGCTACTCGGCCAGCTCCTCCACACCCAAGGCATCAAAGCCGTGGTGCTTGAGCGCAAGACACGCGACTATGTGCTCAGCCGCATCCGCGCTGGCATCCTTGAGCGCGGCACAATCGCCCTCATGCACGAGGCAGGCGTTGGCGCGCGGCTTGAAAAAGAGGGCTACGTACACGACGGCACAATCATCTCTTACGGAGACGAAGACTTCACCGTAAATTTCAAAGAGCACACAGGCACATCGGTTGTCGTCTACGGCCAAACAGAAGTGACCCGCGATCTTTACGATGCCCGCGAAGCAGCGGGGCTGGAAACCGTTTTCAATGTCGAGCAGGTGCAGATCCACGGCGCAGACACAGATGCAAGCTATGTGACCTATGAGGTCGATGGCGCAGAGCAGCGTATCGACTGCGACTATATCGCAGGATGCGACGGTTTTCACGGCGTCTCGCGCCAAGCCATCCCGCTTTCGGTGCGCAAAGAATACGAAAAGGTCTACCCCTTTGGCTGGCTCGGCATCTTGTCAGAGACACCCCCTGTCAACGAAGAGCTGATCTATGCTGCCTCCGAACGCGGCTTTGCCCTCTGCTCCATGCGCAACGAGAACCTGAGCCGCTATTACATCCAGTGTTCACTTTCGGACAAACCCGAAGACTGGACAGACGAAGCCTTCTGGCAAGAGCTCAAGCGCCGCATCCCAAAGGCGCACGCCGACAAGCTGGTGACAGGGCCAAGCATAGAAAAGTCTATCGCCCCTCTGCGCAGCTTCGTCACCGAACCGATGCGCTGGGGCCGCCTCTTTCTCTGCGGTGATGCCGCCCATATCGTGCCGCCCACAGGCGCCAAAGGGCTAAACACAGCCGCGAGCGATATTCACTACCTCTATCAAGGCCTCAAGCAACACTACCGTGAGCACGACAGCACGGGGCTTGACGCCTATAGCGAAAAGGCTCTTGCCCGCGTCTGGAAAGCCGAGCGCTTTTCATGGTGGATGACCAACCTTCTGCACCGCTTCCCTGACCAGACCGCATTTGACCTGAAGATGCAAAAGGCCGATATCGACTTTCTGCGCAGCAACCGCGAGGCGCAAAGCGTCATGGCGCAAAACTACATTGGCCTACCCTATTAGGAGCATCCCATGACAGACCGTTACGAAAAAGGCATGGAGGTGCGCCGCCACATCTTGGGCGAAGCTCATGTCGCGCGCGCCGAAGCCGCCAAAACCGACTTTGACACCCCCTTTCAGGAGCTGATCACCGAAACAGCCTGGGGCAATGTCTGGGCCTCTGACGGGATCGCAGATCGCGAGCGCTCCATGCTCACGCTTGCGCTTCTGGCTGCCTTGGGCAACTTTGACGAAATCCCGATGCACATCCGCGCGACCGCCCGCACAGGGGCCAGCAAGACAGATGTGCTTGAAGTCTTCCAGCATGTCGCGCTCTATGCAGGCGTGCCGCGCGCCAACCACGCGCTGAAACTGGCCAAAGAGACATATGCAGAGATGGAGGCCGAGACATGAAACCAGCCGAGTTCTACCAGCGCGACCGCAGCTGGCACCCGCCCGCACTTGCCCCGAGCTACAAAACATCTGTTGCGCGCTCCCCCCAGTATGCGCCCATCTCGCTTGAAAACACCCCCAGCGAGATCACCGGCCCACGCTTTGGCCACAGCGATATCGACCCGCTTGATAACGACCTGCTGAAAAACTACGCCAAGCCGAACGAAAGCCCCATCGGCGAGCGCATCATCGTGCATGGCCGTGTTTTGGACGAAAACGCGCGCCCCGTGCCGCACACGCTTGTCGAGGTCTGGCAAGCCAACGCAGGCGGCCGCTACCGCCACAAAAAAGATACCTATCTGGCCCCGATTGACCCAAACTTTGGCGGCTGCGGGCGCACCCTCACCGATGCAGACGGGTATTACTATTTTCGCACGGTCAAGCCCGGCGCCTACCCTTGGCGCAACGGCATCAATGATTGGCGCCCCGCACACATCCACCTCTCGGTCTTTGGCTCAGGCTTTGCCCAGCGGCTCGTCACCCAGCTCTATTTTGAAGGTGACCCGCTCATCGCGCGTTGCCCCATCGTGCAGACAGTCGCCGACCCTGCGGCAATAGATATGCTCACCGCCAAACTTGATATGAATGCGACCATCCCGCTCGACACCATAGCCTACCGCTTTGATATCGTGCTGCGTGGCCGCCGCTCGACCCTGTTTGAAAACAAGCTGGAGGGAAACTGAGCATGAGCATTTTCAGCACAAGTGGGAACCGGTTTTGCGGTTCGAAAATGCGGAAAGGAATCTGAGCGTGTCCAATGATCCGAAGTATCTGAAAGAAACCCCCTCCCAGACCGCTGGCCCCTATGTGCACATCGGCCTCGCGCCGGGGGCGGCAGGCTTTGACATTTATCGCGAAGAGCTGGGCCATGACATTGCCGGCCCCAATGCCGCAGGCGAGCGCATCCGCATTCAAGGCGTGGTGATTGACGGGACAGGCGCGCCTGTCAAAGACGTGCTTCTGGAAACATGGCAAGCCAACGCGCAAGGCCTCTATGCCCACCCGGAAAGCGCAGGCGAGACTGAGGACGGGTTTTGCGGCTGGGGCCGTGTCATCACCGACTTTGCCACAGGAGAATGGAGCTTTGACACCGTCAAACCAGGCCCGACCCTTGGCCGCAACGGCCAGATGCAAGCGCCCCACATCAACCTCTGGATCGTCGCGCGCGGCATCAACTTGGGCCTGAACACACGCCTCTACTTTGAGGATGAAGACAATTCATCCGACCCCGTGCTCAACAGCATCGAATGGGAGCACCGCCGCGCCACGCTTCTCGCCAAGCGCACAGGCAACACCTACCGTTTCGACATCCGCCTGCAAGGGCAGGATGAAACCGTCTTCTTTGATATCTAAGGCATTTTCATGAGCAAACCCTGCATTCTCTGCTGCGCCATCACAGGCTCCGTGCCCACCAAGGCCAACAACCCCGCCGTGCCCACCAGCATCTCCGAACAGGTTGAGAGCAGCTTGGCCGCCATCGAAGCTGGCGCAAGCATCATCCACGCCCATGTGCGCAACGCAGACGAAACGCCCAGCTCCGACCCCGACAAATTTGCCGAGCTGCAAGCCCAGCTGACAAAGCATGCGCCTGACGTGATCTTGCAGTTTTCGACAGGCGGGCGCTCGGGCGCTGGCCTCGAGCGTGGCGGTATGCTGCCCTTGCGCCCCGATATGGCCTCGCTCTCGGTTGGCTCCAACAACTTCCCCACACGGGTCTATGAAAACAGCCCCGACCTTGTCGCATGGCTCGCAAGCGAGATGGTCAAATACGAGATCACCCCCGAGATAGAGGCCTTTGACCTCTCCCACATCTTGCAGGCGATCAAAATGCACGGTGAGGGCAAGCTCTTTGGCAAGCTCTATGTACAGTTCGTCATGGGCGTCAAAAACGCGATGCCCGCTGACAAAGAGGTGTTTGATTTTTACGTGCGCACCCTGCAGAGCCGCGCGCCCGACGCCGAGTGGTGCGCCGCAGGGATCGGGCCAAACCAGATTGTGGTGAATGAATGGGCCATCGCCGCAGGCGGGCACACCCGCGCAGGGCTGGAAGACAACATGCGCCTTGACCGTGACACACTGGCGCCCTCAAACGCCGCGCTGATCGCACGCGCAGCCGCGCTTTGCGAGCAATACGAGCGCCCCGTCGCTACAGCGGCCGAGGCGCGGCAAATACTGGGCCTAAGCCCCGCCTAAGGCAAAGCGCTGGATGACGTGAAAGCACCCCGCGGCGTCTTCACCACACAGGCAAATGCTCTCAAGCCGATGCGGCGCGCTCAGATCAGGGAGTGCCGCGCGCAGCTCTGCCTCAACAGCCGCGCGGTCAGCCTTTGGCACAGGCCCGGTCAGCGTGAGATGAAAGCGGAAGTCATCCAGCACATAGGGATAGCCCCAGCGCTCAAGGTTTTCCACTTGCTGCACAGGCATATTGGGCCTCAGCTTGCGTGCGCGCTCGGCCTCCGTCAGCGGTGCGCGAAAGCTGTCCAGCTCCAGCACACACGCGCCTGCAAGCATGCGTAGCTTTGAGGCATCACCCTCAGGAACGAGCGCAAAAAAGCTCCCGATCCGTGACAGAACAAGCGGCACCTCAACAGGCCCAAGCCCCGCCGCCAGCGCTTTCACTGCGCCAGCAAGCCCGCCCTCTGTCTGGCCATCAGCCAGAACAAACGGCGCTTTCAATGTCGCATGAAACCCGTAGCGCGCAGGCCGTGCCACAAGCTCGGCCCCACTGGTAAGCCAAGCGTTGCCAAAGTCGCCAAGCGCGCCTTCAGGACAGCAATAGACAGCAAACCGTTGATACATCAGCGCCCCCGCACCTTGGCCACGAGCATAGAGGCCGCAAAGGCAAAGGCCGCCGCACAGACAATACTTGGCCCCGCAGGCGTATCGAGCCAAAGCGCGCCCTTGAGCCCCGCCACAGCCGCCAGCGCCCCAAACCCGAGCGACAGCGCAATCATGGCTTCAGGCGTTTTGACATGGGGCCGCGCACTGGCCGCAGGAATAATCAGCAGTGCCGTAATCAGAAGCGCACCAACCGCCTTGATCCCGACCGCCACAACAAGCGCCAGCGCCATGATCAGGCCAAGCTCTTCAAGCTTCGTGTTATACCCGCTCGTCTCGGCCAGATCGGGCGAAAGCACCCAAGTCACCAGCGCCTGCCAGCGCCAAAGAAGCCACGCCGCAACCACAGCCGCGACACTCCAGATCAGCGTAAGATCCGCGCGTGAAACGGTGAGAATATCGCCAAAGAGATAGGCTTCCACATTCACCCGTGGCCCCGCACTCATGGCCACAGCCACAAGGCCAAAGGCCAGCGCCGAATGCGCGATAACACCAAGCGCGCTATCGGCGCTCTGGTTGCGCCGCGTCAGAGCCAGAAACAGCGCCGCCACAAGCAAGGCTGAAAACAATACGCCCACAAAGAGCGATATCTCAAACCCGAGCGACAGCGCGACACCCAGAATAGCCGCATGGGCCATTGCATCGCCAAAATAGGCCATCCGCCGCCAGACAACAAAAGGCCCAAGCGCGCCCGCCGCAAGCGAAACGCCAAGGCCCGCCAGCCCCGCGCGCACCAGAAAGTCGTTCAACATCAGTGTGCATCCTCATGAGAGTGAGCGTGACCCCGCGCACAGCTTTCATCGTGCACATGGTCATGCTCATGGCGGTAAAGCGCCAGCGCACCCTGTGTCCCCGTCCCAAAGAGGCGGCGGTACTCAGGCGCATTGCGGACAATCTCGGGAGTGCCCTCACAGCAGATATGCCCATTCAGGCAGATCACACGGTCCGAGGCACTCATCACAACATGCAGCTCGTGGCTCACCATCAGCACAGCACAGCCCATCTCGGCGCGCAGCTCTTCAATAAGGCGGTAAAAGTCGGCCTGCCCCTGCTGGTCAAGGCCCTGTGTCGGCTCATCCAGCATCAAGACATCAGGCTTCACAATCAGCGCGCGCGCCAGCAAAACACGTTGCATCTGCCCGCCTGAAAGCCCCTCAAGGCTGCGCCTCGCCAAAGGCAGAATCCCCACGCGCTCAAGCGCAGCCACCGCATCTGCCTCGCTCACACGGCGCGGCACGTTGAGAAAGCGGCGCACCGTCATGGGCAGGCTCGCCTCAAGAGACAGCTTTTGCGGCACATAGCCAATCTTGAGGCCACTCGCATGTGTGATCTGGCCTTTGTCAGGCTGCAACACACCTGCAAGCATCCGGAGCAGCGTAGACTTGCCAGAGCCATTCGGCCCCACGATGGTGACAATCTCGCCGCGCTCAACCTGCAGATCAACCCCATGCAAGACAGTCTCGCCGCCAAAGGTCTTGGCCAGCCCCCGCGCCTCTATCAAACTCATGCTCTGCCCTCAGGAATACATTTGGGGCACAAGCCCTCGGCCTCTATCACCACAGATTCAATCTGAAATCCAGCCGCACCCGCGCTCTGCCCCAAAGGCGCTACGCTTTCGGTCTCGGCCACAAGCCCGCAGTCACGGCAGATCATAAAGGCCGCGTCATGCTCCCGCCCTGGGTGCGCGCAGGCCACATAGGCGTTGAGCTTTTCAATACGGTGCACCAGCCCCTGCTCCACCCAGAACCCGAGCGCGCGATAGGCCACAGGCGGCTTTGAGCCAAGGCCCTCCGCCGCCAGCCGCGCCAGCACATCATAAGCCCCAAGCGCGGCGTGCGCCTCGAGCAATATCTCCAGCACCCGCTTGCGCGCGGGCGTCAACTGCAGCTTGCGCGCAGCACAGAGCGCCTCGGCCGCCGCCATAGACGTCGCTTTGCAATGGGCGTGATCATGCGCATCAAAGGCACTTGAAGACGGGTTTTTCGAATTCATATCTTGACTCATATTGTTATGTTATAACATACACCACGAAACGTCCACCAGTTTCGGAGCTTATCATGCTAAAATACCTCACTGTTTCCAGCCTCTTTTTTGCCAGCAGCCTCGCAGCGGAGCCTCTGCGCGTCGTTGCCGATATCGCACCGCTCCACAGCCTCACAACACAAGTGATGGGCGACCTCGGCGCGCCAGAGCTGCTCACGCCGCCCAATGCCTCCCCCCATGGCCACGCCCTGCGCCCTTCAGAGGCCGCGCGCTTGCAAGCCAGTGACCTGCTGATCTGGGTTGGCCCGCTGATGTCCCCATGGCTTGCCGAGGCCAAAAGCGAAATGGCCCCGGAGGCCGCAAGCCTTGCGCTGATGGACGCCGAAGGCACTCTCCTTCTGGCCAAACGCGGCGCGCACATGCATGATCACGGCCATGCCCACGAGGACGAAAAGCCCGTCAAAGCCGAAAGCCACGATCATGAAGATCACGACGATCATGGCCATGATGACCATGCCGAAGAAGGACATGACCACGACAGCCACGCCGATGACGAGCACGCACATGATGACCACGGCCATGACCACGAGGCCAAAGCCGATGCACCACGCATGGACCCGCACCTCTGGCTTGACCCTGAAAATGCAGTGATCTGGCTCTCGCTCATCGCCGAAGAGCTGGCGCGCCTTGACCCTGCCAATGCGGGCACCTACCGCAGCAACGCGGCCACAGCCGCCGCCGCGATTGAGGCACAGGCCACAGCAAACGCAGCCCGCTTGTCAGCCCTCTCAGACCTTGAGTTCCTCACAGCGCATGATGCGTATCAATATTTTGAAGTCCGCTTCGGCCTCACATCCCACGCCGCTGTGACAGACTCAGACGATCAGGATGCAGGCCCGGCACATCTGCGCGAAGTTCTTGCAGGCTCACCCGGCCTTGGCTGCTTTGTCATCGAGCCAAGCACACCCAAATCCAGCATCACGCTTGTGACCGAAACACTCAACATCCCGGCGGTGACAATTGATCCGCTTGGTGCTGACCTGCCCCTTGGCGCCGGCCACTATGCCAGCCTCATGGAAAGCCTCACCGCAGGGTTTGAAACCTGCCTGAAGCCCTAAGCGCAGCATCTTCTGGTCTAATGGCCTCGGAGTCTGGGGGCTTTGCCCCCAGACGGTCGGATTTGGCGCAGCCAAATTCGACCTTTCTCTCAGGGTGTACTTCCCAGTCTTTTGCGCGCCGTCACTGGCCCGCCGCCTTGTTCTTCAATACGTGCAATCGCCTCGGCAATCGGCTCATACGCCACGGCCATATGGTGGGCATTGGCGTGCACAATCCGCGCCTCATCCGCCACCCAAGCCACGTGGCCTTTCCAAAACAAAATATCCCCGCGCTGCAGCGCTGCATCCGCTGGCAAATCGGCACCAAGGCTCTCTTGCTGCATGTCACTGTCACCCGCACAGGCAATCCCGCAGGCCGTGCAGCCTACCTGCACAAGGCCCGAGCAGTCGATCCCAAAGGCAGAGTTTCCACCCCAAAGATAAGGCGTGCCAAGCAGCCGCTCCGCCACAGAAACAGGGTCAGCCTCAGGCTCAAGCCCGCTCAAATGCACCAGCGGCACAAAGCCTTCAGGCACTTTTGCAAAGCCCTCCTGCTCACGCAGAACCCGCAGGGTGCTGCCCAAGCTCAGGCTGGCGCGGTCAGGGCTTTTGATATCGGCCTGTGTGTAAATATGCGTCGCGCGCGCAGTCACGCGGTGGGTCGCCTCGCGCACAGCGCCCAGGCTCTCGGCGCGCGTATAGCCGCAGTAGCCATCAAGCGCACTTTCCACATAAGCCCAGCCGTCAAGCTCCTCATAGACGCTCACCACCTGCCCCGCGAGCAACTGGCGGTCGCGTTTGCCATCCGGCGCGCGCAAAAGGTCGGCCACAGGCACCATCACCTGACGCGCCGCCCCCGTCACAAATTTTTCGGCCTCCACTTGGCCTTCAAGTCGGGCAGCAGCCACGCGTCCGTTGGTCGGCGTTGTGCGGCGATCCATCACAAACCCAACATATCAGGCAAGGCTTCCAAGAGCGCACGCGCGCCCATGCCCACACCCCCCTTCGGCCGCGCAGGCTTGGCGGCGGGGGTCCAGCCATAAACATCAAAATGCGCGTAATTGGTTTCGCCAGCAAAACGGCGCAGAAAAAGTGCCGCCGTAATACAGCCCGCAAAGCCTCCGCTGGGCGCATTATCAAGGTCGGCAATCCCGGGTTCGATCATCGCCTCATAGGGCTCCCAAAACGGCATCCGCCAAACAGGGTCTTCTGCCGTGGCCGCGCCCGCCTCCAAAGCCGCCACAAACCCCGCATCATCGCTGAAATAGGGCGCAAGGTCTGGCCCGACAGCCACACGCGCCGCGCCCGTCAAAGTCGCCATCGAGATCATAAGGTCAGGGCTGTCTTCTGCCCCAAGCGTCAGCGCATCCGCCAAAACAAGCCGTCCCTCCGCATCGGTGTTGTTGATCTCGACAGTCAGCCCCTTGCGGCTCGGCAAAATATCACCGGGGCGGAAAGCATTGCTGCTGACAGCATTTTCCACCGCAGGAATGAGCACGCGCAGCTGGAGCTTCAGCCCCAGCGCCATGATCATCTCGGCAAGGCCCAGCACAGTCGCCGCCCCGCCCATATCTTTCTTCATCAGACCCATAGACGCGCCGGGCTTCAGGTTCAGCCCGCCTGTGTCAAAGCACACGCCCTTGCCCACAAGCGTCAGCTTTGGCCCCGCCTCGCCCCAGCGCATATCAATGAGCCGTGGCGCTTGGTCACTGGCGCGCCCCACCGTGTGAATAAGCGGGAAGTTCTGCTCCAGCAGCGCCTCGCCGCGCACAACATGAAAGTCAGCACCATGTGCCTGCGCCAGCGCACTGGCCGCCGCCTCAAGCTCGCTCGGCCCCATGTCGTTTGCAGGTGTATTGATCAGATCACGCGTGAGCGCTTCTCCTTTGGCCACGGCCTCAACCTTGGCCGCGTCAATGCTCTCGGGCGCAACCAGCCGCGCGGCTGGCGCTTTCGCCTCCGCATAGCGGTCAAAGACATACTGCCCCATCAGCCAGCCCAGCGCCTCGGCCTCAAGGGCCGCGCCTGTGAGCGCACTCACCAGCTTATACGTGCCCGCAGGCAGCTTGGCCGAAGCCGCGGCCAGCCCGAAGCGCGTGCGCTTGCGCGCAGCCGCCGTGCCATAGCCGGCCAGCGCACAGAGCGGGCTGCCATCTGTCGCAGGCACAGCCAGCGCTTCGCCCAGCCCGCCTGCAAAGCCTGCGCTTTGCACCCATGTTTTGACAGGCCCGCTCTGGCGCGCAAGCCAGCCCTCCAGCGCATCCGCCTCAAGCAAATAAAGCGGGATTGCATCGGCACTATCGGGGGCAAATTTCAGGCTCACGGGCATCGTCCTCTGGCTGGTTTCAAGCCGCAGCCTAGAGCAAGTTACGCCGGAGAGGGAACCTTATTCTTGCCCCTCACAGGGAAAGGTCCTGCGCCTGCCATATCTGGGTCAAAGAGCTCTCGCCCGTGCGCATCAAACGCTGCACCACCGCCGCCAGAGCCGTCGCATCACCCGCGTCGACACATCGGGTGACATCCGCCGCCACACGCGCCAGCATATTCATGCCCACCTGCGCTGCAATCGCCCCCATAGAGCGGGCCGTCTTGCGCATCGGCTCAATCTGATGGCTGCGATAAAGCCGGTCTACCTGTGCCAGCTTGACCGCCAGCTCCTCCATTGCGCGGCACACCACATCTTCTGCGGCCACATCTCCCAGCTCTTCGTAGAGCTCTTCAAGCTTGTCCGCATCCAGCTGGACAGGCTCGCTCATCGCAAGCATCGTCACTTGTTGCATAGTCTCACCCTTTGGTTTTTGCCCACGGCACGGAGCAATATCGCAGGCAATCCCTCGCAAATGGTTTAACCGCCAGAGCCTTTTCTCTCGAATTCTTCGAGAATGCAGACTATTCAAGACAGCAACACAGAACAAACCGCAACGGACAGCGCCGCCATGCACACGACCAAGCCTTTACCCCAGTATCTCGTTCAGCGCTTTCAAGGTTGGAAAGCCACCACTTATAGCGAGAACGAAAGCTGGTATCGCCGCCTCGCCGCCGACGGGCAGCATCCACGCGCCATGCTCATTTCCTGCTGTGACAGCCGCGTCCATGCCACATCCATCTTTGGTGCCGAGCAAGGCGAGTTCTTCCTGCACCGCAATATCGCCAATCTCGTGCCGCCCTACACACCCGATGGAGCGCAGCACGGCACATCAGCCGCCATCGAATATGCCGTGACCGTGCTCAAGGTCGCCCATATCATCATCATGGGGCACTCCAACTGCGGCGGTGTCGCGGGCTGCCTTGATATGTGCACAGGCCGAGCGCCCGAGCTTGAGAAGCGCGAGTCTTTCGTGGGCCGCTGGATGGATATCCTGCGCCCGGGCTATGAGCGCGTCAAACATCTCCCAGCCGAAGAGCAGACCGTGGCGCTCGAAAAAGAGGCCGTTCTCATTTCGTTGAAAAACCTCAAGACATTCCCGTTTGTCGCCGAAGATGTCGAAAGCGGCAAAATCTCGATCCACGGGCTCTGGCACGACATCGGCGAAGGGCTGATCGAAGAATACCTCTTCAAACAAGACGCTTTCTGCGAAATCTGAGGCACGCATCTCAGCGAGAGGTCAAAAAACACTTCCCTGATGGGCGTTTTCGCTTATTCAGGTGCAAATTTGCGAACCAAAGAGGAATACCATGGGCGACATTCTTAGCTTGGCAGCCGACAACCTGCTCTCCCCCATCGTTCTGTGCTTTGCACTTGGCGTCGCCGCGTCACTGGCGCGCTCTGATCTCTCTGTGCCCGAGGCGGCCGCCAAGGCGCTCTCCATCTACCTGCTCTTTGCCATCGGCTTCAAAGGCGGCGTCAGCGTATCCGCCCACGGCGTTGATATGACACTGGGCCTCAGCCTCGTGGCGGGCGTCATTCTCTCGGCCATCTTGCCACTTGTGGCCTTCGCCCTCCTGCGCGCCATGTCTGGGCTTGATAGGCTCAATGCCGCCGCCGTTGCAGGGCATTACGGCTCTATCTCCATCGTCACATTTGTTGCTGCCACCTCGGTGCTTGAAAGCTCGGGCATCGCCTCCGAGGGATATATGGTTGCCGTGGCCGCCGCCATGGAAGCCCCGGCCATTCTCTCGGCGCTCTGGCTCATCTCGCGCGGCGAGAGCGGGCGCATGGATGCAAACCTCTGGCGCGAAATCATGCTCAACGGCTCGATTGTTCTGCTCGTCGGCGCTTTCTTCATCGGCATGATCACAGGCGAAGAGGGCTTGGCCGAAATCAGCAGCTTCGTCGTTGCTCCGTTCAAAGGCGTGCTCTGCCTCTTCCTCCTGGATATGGGCCTCGTCGCAGGCCGTGGCCTTGCCAAGGGCGGCAAGCTGCTGGGCTGGGGCAGCATCGCCTTTGGCATCGTGATGCCGCCCATCGGCGCAGCCTTCGGTCTTCTCGCAGCCCTCGGCCTCGGCCTGAGCCTTGGCGGAACGGTTCTGCTCATGACACTCTCCGCCTCAGCCAGCTACATTGCCGTCCCCGCCGCCATGCGCGTGGCCCTGCCCGAGGCAAACCCCTCCATCTACCTCACGCTTTCGCTCGGCGTGACCTTCCCGTTCAATCTCGTGCTTGGCATCCCGCTCTACCTCGCGGTCGCCAGCTTTGTCTTCGGAGCCTGATCCATGCAAACCCACCAAGCCAAACGCGTCGAAATCACCATCGAAAAAATCATGCAGTCGCGCCTCTCCGACGCGCTCATGAAGGCCGAAGTCCACGGTTTCACCATTCTGCCCGTCTATGGCGGCTCGGGCCGTTCAGGCCTCTGGGACCGGACAGGCCAGGTCGGGCGCGCCGAAGGCATGGTGCAATTCATCTGCATTGTGCGCGAAGAGCGCCTCGATGCCCTGCTCACAGCCGCCTTCAAAGTGGTCGAAAAACACATCGGCGTGGTCAACATCACCGATTGCGAAGTCTTGCGCGCCGAACGCTTCTAAAGCCCGCCACACGCCACAGCCCGAACCGCACCTGCTTTCTTTTTGCTCCAAATATCCTCGGGGGAGCTCGAGGGGGCAGACAGCCCCCTCGACTGATCGGATTTGGCGCAGCCGAATTCGATCCTCTCTCAGCGCAGCAGCTTGCCTTCGGGCCACTCCAGCGCGTAGCGCAGCGTCACCGCCTCTGTTGCGCCAGCTGTCACATCAAACGCCCACATCAGCACCCCCTGCCGATCGTCAAAGCCCTCAACCGTCGGGCGCGGGCTTGCGCTCCAGCGGATCTCCAGTTCCTCCTGCTCCGAATAGGGCACACGGTCAAACAGCGTCACAGGCCAGTCCTGACCCGTCAGGTTCTCCACCTCGATCCTGACCGCCTCGCTCAGCTCGGTAGAGCGGCTGATCATCCCGCGATCCCCCTCGTTGCGCGTCACCGTCCGCGTCAGGCGCAACCCGTCAATCGCCCCAAACGGAATGTCCGCCTCAGCGCCTACGGGGATCACATCATCAAGACGGCTCTGGCCCATATAGCGCCCGTCCAGATAAAGCCGCATGTGAGAGCTCGGCAAAATCAGCTCACCCGTATCATTGGTGATACCCGCCATCATAAAGCCCGTGGCGTCATAGAGCGGTGCAGCCCGGGCTTTGACCTCGGCCTCTGTCTCAACAGTCCCCAGCGTGATCCGCAGGCTATCGGCGCGGTTGGCCACGCTCACAGGCGTCGGGTAGGCATATGTCACCGCCAGCCCGTCATAGCTTGGCACCGCCTCGGCAACTTCCGCCGCCATCATCGGCGCATCCGCGACCATAACCCCGTCCCGCGCAAGGCTGCTCAGCTCAATCTGTTTGCTCTGGCGCGGCATCGGCGCAGCAGGGTCGATCACGCCACGCTGCCAGCCAAAGACCTCATTGGGCGCAAGCTGCTCGCTGGGCCGCACGGTCGACAGCGTAAGCGCAACATCGCTCCAGTCCTCGCCCGTCCCCTGGCGGATCAACGCCCCCCGCTCGATCGCAAGCTGCCCCTCAGCCTTGTTCAGGCGCATATCATAGGTCGGCACCCACCCCGCATCATAATGGGTGTATGACAGCGTGATCACACCCTCCGTCGCGGCGTCCGACGACGCCGCAACACTCAGCTGCACAGCGCCCTCGTCTTCGGTCTGCAACGCAGCCAGCCCCTGACGCGCGCGCGCAAGCGCCCCGCGCAGATCCTCCAGCGCAAGCTCCGCTTCAACGGCCTTGAACTCGGCCTCAAACGAAAGCTTCCGCGCCGCCAATGTCTCCTCGCCAATCATAGCCGCAAGCCCGCGCAGCGCCTCCGCGTCCATGGCTGTGGTCTTCTCCGCCGTGCCAAGCCCGCGCAAAAAAGCCACCCGCGCCTCGGCGGCCTCGCTTTCAAGGCGGATGAGGCTCACCTCGCCCGCGCCCCGGCGCAGCTCGGCCTCCAGCCGCGCGACCTCGGCTTTCGCCGCCTCTATCTCGGCGCTCACCGCTGCGTCTTGCGGCGCAACCTTCTCCGCCCGCCCCGTCACAGCGCCAAGCGTGGCCCCCGTAAGCGCCACGCGCACCTGTGACACATCGGTGGAGCGCGGCAAATCTGTGAGCACCAGCTCATGCTGGCCCGCCGCCATAGAAAACGGCACCTCCCGCACAACCGTTGCGCCCTGCGGGTAGAGCGTCACGGCGCTCACATCGCTGGTGAGCGGGATAACATCGGCCAAAAGACCCGAGGGAAAAAGCGAAAGAACAATAAGTGTCGCGCGCATGGGAACCTCCAAAAATACAGGCTCACCAAAGGCCAAGCCACCCCGAGGCGCAAGCCCATCTGCTCCCGAAGGCGCACAGCGGGCCGATCTGGGCAAACCTCCGCCGATCAGGCGCACACCAAAAAAGGGCCAGCCTCTCGGCCAGCCCCTTCTCAACTGCTAAAAAAGCGCCTTAGGCCTTTTTCAAAACCTCACGGCCCAAAAGCTCGGCAATCTGAACCGCGTTCAAAGCCGCGCCCTTGCGCAGGTTGTCAGAGACGCACCAGAGGTTGATACCGTTATCAATCGTGCTGTCCTGACGGATGCGCGAAATAAAGGTGGCAAAGTCGCCAACACATTCAATCGGGCTCACATAACCGCCATCTTCGCGCTTATCGATCACCATGACACCGGGCGCCTCACGCAGAATGTCGCGCGCTTCGTCTTCGTCCAAAAAGTCTTCAAACTCGATGTTGATCGCCTCGGAGTGCCCTACAAAAACAGGCACACGCACACAGGTCGCTGTGACCTTGATTGATGTATCAATGATCTTCTTGGTCTCGGCGACCATCTTCCACTCTTCTTTGGTCGAGCCGTCGTCCATAAACACGTCGATATGCGGGATCACGTTAAAGGCGATCTGCTTGGTAAACTTGCGCGGCGGCTTGCTGTCGGTGGGGTTATAGATGCTCTTGGTCTGGTCCCAAAGCTCGTCAATGCCCTCTTTGCCCGCGCCCGAAACAGACTGGTATGTGCTCACAACAACCCGCTTGATGCGCGCACGGTCGTGCAAAGGCTTCAGCGCCACAACCATCTGCGCCGTCGAGCAGTTGGGGTTGGCGATGATGTTTTTCTTGGCATAGCCGTGGATCGCCTCTGGGTTCACCTCAGGCACGATCAGCGGCACCTCGCTGTCATAGCGGTAAAGCGAAGAGTTATCGATCACAACACAGCCCGCTTTCGCGGCCAGTGGCGCATATTTCTTGGTGGCATCCGAGCCGACCGCAAACAGCGCCATATCCCAGCCCGTAAAATCAAATGTGTCCAGGTCTTCCGTCTTGAGCGTCTTGTCTCCAAAGCTGACTTCCGTTCCGAGCGATTTACGGCTCGCAAGCACAGCAATCTTGTCCACAGGGAACAAGCGCTCCGCGAGGATGTTCAGCATTTCTCGGCCCACATTTCCTGTGGCCCCGACGACAACAACGTTATAGCCCATCAAAAAGACTCCTTATGTCTAGGACGACGCCCCATAGCGCAGCCCGCCCGCAGAATAAAGAGCTAGTCGGTCCTGTCGCGCGCGAAGAGGTAAATAATCAGCCCCAGCGCGACAAGTGCGCCATAAAAGACAAAGAGCGCCTGATAAGGCTCCGCAGGGCTGAGCGCGGTTTCTGACACTTTCGCATAGAGCCGCCCCGTGAGCATCTGCATGACCCCGACGCCACCAATGGCAAACAGGTTCATCAGCGTCACACCACGCCCCACCAGATGGGGCGGAAAAAACGAGCGCCCATGCGCCATCATCATGGGGAAAGACGCCCCGAAAAATCCGATGGCCGCAAACAGGCCCACCGCCAGCCAGAGGCTCTGCACACTCACAAGCCCCAGCCAGAAGCACGCCGCCATGCTCAAAAGGTTACCACCCAAAATCACCCATTTGCGCGTGCCAAGCAGGCGGTCAAGCGGCCCATAGGCAAAAGTACCCGCAATCATCGCCGCCCCCATCAGCAAGGTGACATTGCCCACAAGCCCGTTGTCAGCACCGAATACATCGCGGAAAAACGGGCCGATCCACAGCCCCCGCGCCCCGGCCGCAGGCGCATATTGCACCGCCATCAGCGGAAAAATCAGCCAAAGCGCGGGCATCTTGAGCAAGTCAAGCAAAGAGCCTTTGACATCCGAAACCACCTGCTCAGGGTCTCTCACCACAAAGAACAAGCCAATCGCCGTCAGCACGCTCACAAAAGCGGTGCCCCAAACCACCGCGCGCCAGCCGAAGGCCTCCACAGCCAGCGTGGTCGGCAAAGCCGAAGCAAGGTTGCCCACCGAGCCAATGCCCAGCACAAGAGCGGCCAGCGTGGCAAACACAGCCGCAGGGTAGCTGCGCGCAAATATGTAGTAAGACGCCATCAAGACAGGCGAGCAGCCGACCCCGATCAAAAGCATCGCAATCGAAATATGCACAGGCGCCGTCGCCAGAGCAAAGACCGCGGCACCACCGCCGCCGCCCAACAGCAAAAGCACCGAGGCCGTGCGCCGCGGCCCCACCCTGTCCAATGCCCAGCCCACAGGGATCTGCATCGCCGCAAAAGCCAGAAACCAAAGCCCCGACGCCACCGCAAGGTCTTCAGGGCTCGCGCCAATATCGCGCTCCAGCACATCGGTCAAAACCGCCAAAAACGCGCGGTAAAACTGGCTCAACACATAAGCAAAACACAGCAACACCAAATCAACGCGCATCTTCAGCTCTTTCTTTTTGCCCCAAATATCCTGGGGGGAGTTTGAGGGGGGCTAGCCCCCCTCATCGGTCGGATTTTCGCGCAGCGAAAATACGACTTCAAATACAGCGCCCGCCATCCACTTCCATACAGACACCCGTAACCATACTCGCCTCATCCGAACAGAGAAAACACGCCGCATTGCCCATATCTTCCGGCGTGGAAAACCGCCCCAAAGGAATGGTGCTCAGGAACTTGGCGCGTATTTCCGGTGTGTCCTCGCCCATAAAGCTCGCCAGAAGCGGCGTCTCCCCGGCCACAGGGTTCAGCGCATTCACGCGTACGCCATAAGGGGCCAGCTCCACAGCCATGGCTTTGGTGGCCGTGTTCATCCAGCCCTTAGAGGCATTATACCAGCTCAGGCGCGGGCGCGGGCTCACAGCGGCGGTGGAGGCAAGGTTCAAAATCGCCCCCGCCTTGCGCAGCTTCATAAAAGGCGCAAGCTCGCGCGCAAACAGGTAGACCGACTTGCAGTTCACCGCAAAAACACGGTCAAACTCTTCTTCATCCACCTCTTCCATCGCCTTGGGCAAATGCGTGATGCCCGCGTTGTTCACCAGAATATCCACCTCGCCAAAGACCTGCCGCGCAGTGGCCACCACCTCGGCCACCTCCGCAGACTTTGCCACATTGGCCCTATGTCCGAAATGGCCGGCACCCAGCTCATCCGCCATCGCCATTGCGCCGTCGTGGTCCAGATCCACAATCATCACCTGCGCGCCCTCGGCGGCAAATTTGCGCGCGATCCCCGCGCCAAAGCCGCTTGCGCCCCCCGTGACAATCGCTGTTTTTCCCTCAAGCCGCATCCTGCCCTCCTATGTGTCTTCTGACAGTACCAAAAGTATCTCGTGCCGCGCGCGCGGCTCTATCTGCATCACAACATCCAGAAAAAAGCGCCCCGCCTCACAGGCCGCAGACACGGTCGCGCGGTCGGTGTCGGCCATGGTGCGCATCAGGGCGCGCCCGTTTGGGCGGGCCTCTGCTGCTGTCTCAAGCTCGGCTTTCAACCGCGCAGTCACCCGTGTGCGCAAAGCCTGCGAAAGCGGCTTCGCACTGCGTGTCACCCCATATTTTGCCGCCCGATACTGAATACGGTAATACTCGCGCAAGGCAGGCGTGTTCAGCCGCGCCGCCACACGGGCGGTGCGCTGCGCCAAAACATCAGGTGCGATGCGGTTCTGAAACGCGCGTCCACAGTCCCGCTTTGGCATCGCGTTCAAAACGGTTTGCTCCACTTGATAAAAGTAGCTCAGCTCGCGGGGGCTCAAGTGGCTCATCCCGCGGTCGAGCAGCGGACGGATCAGCCCTTGGGCAGCTTGGGCCGTGGCCCAATCCCCGCGCCCTGCGGCCAGAATACGCTGCGCCAGATGGGCCGCAATCTCTCGATCGCCCAGTATGATTCCGATTTGCTCCAGAGCCACATCAAGGTTCTCACCCTCAAAGCCCGAGCGCATCAACGACTCCCGCATCCCCGGCAAAGTCTCGATCTCGCCGAGGATCCGCGCAATCTCGGCCTCGCTGGGCGGCTGCTGCGCCTGCACAGCAAATCCGAACACCAAAAAGACAACACTCAAAAGCTTGCGCATCAAAGACCCCTTACAGACAAGGCCGCAGCATCGCGCGCCAGCGCGGCGATGGAAAGGCCCAAATCAGCCATGAAACGCCGCAACTGTCTTGAGCGTGGTAAAGCCATAGAGCGCCTCAAAGCCCTTTTCGCGGCCATGGCCCGACTTGCCCACGCCCCCAAACGGCAGCTCGACCCCGCCGCCCGCGCCATAATTGTTGATAAAGACCTGCCCCGCCCGAATGGCTTTGGCCAGCCGCATCTGCCGCGCACCGTTCGCGCTCCAGACCGAGGCAACAAGCCCGTAGTCTGTCCCATTGGCAATGCTCACAGCCTCCGCCTCATCCTCAAACGGAATGATCACCTGCACAGGCCCGAAGATTTCGTCGCGCGCCAGAGCATGGCTGGCCGACACGCCCGCAAACAGCGTGGGCGCCACAAAGTTCCCACCCGCAGGCGCATCTGTCAAAACGCCCTCGGCGACGCGCTCAAGGTCAGCGCCCTGCGCCAGAAACCCGCTCACAATACTCTTCTGCTTGGCCGATATCAGCGGCCCCACATCAAGGTCAGCCATGGCTTGCCCCACACGCAAACCCGCGTAGCGCGCAGCCATCCGCGCCACCACCTCGTCATAGACCTTACGCTGCACCAGAATGCGCGAGGAGGCCGAACAGGTCTGCCCTGCGTTCTGTATCCCCGCAGTCACAAGAAACGGCAGCGCCGCATCAAGGTCTGCATCCTCAAACACAAGCTGCGGGCTTTTCCCGCCCAGCTCCAGCGTCACAGGTTTCACATGTTTCGCCGCGGCCGCCTGTATCATGCTGCCGGTCGCCACCGAGCCTGTGAAAGAGATATGGTCAATCCCGTCATGTCCGCTCAGGGCCGCGCCCGCCTCGCAGCCTAGCCCCGTCACCACATTCAGCACACCGTCAGGCAGCCCCGCCTCCCGCGCCAGCGCGGCAAAGGCCAGCGCCGTCAGGCAAGCGTCTTCGGCGGGCTTGAGCACACAGCAGTTTCCCGCCGCCAGAGCCGCGCCAACAGAGCGGCCAATGATCTGCATCGGGTAATTCCAGGGCACAATATGCGCCGTCACCCCATGCGGCTCGCGCAGGGTGTAGACAGTGTAACCATCAAGGTAAGGAATGGTGTCTCCCGTCAGCTTATCGGCCGCGCCACCGTAAAACTCGCAGTAGCGCGCCAGCGCCCGCGCATCGGCCCGCGCCTGGCCCAGCGGCTTGCCAACATCCAGCGCCTCGATCCGCGCCAGCGCGTCCACCCGTGTCTCCACCAGCTTGCCCAGCCGCATGAGGATACGCCCGCGCTCGGCCGCAGGCATCCGCGCCCAGACGCCCTCAAAGGCCCGCCGTGCCGCCGCCACAGCCGCATCCACATCAGCCGCTTGCCCACGGGCAATCTCTCCAATCTGCTCCCCTGTTGACGGGTTGAGGAGCGGCAAGACCTGCCCCCCTTCAGGCGCAACCCACGCGCCATCAATCAGGCATTTGCTCGGATCAAACCAAAGATCTGTCAGGCTCATAGCGCATTCCTCTCAAGCGGATGTCATATCAGGTAGCAGCGGCACCGCCGCAATCAGCTCTTTGGTGTAAGCGTGCCGGGGCCGCTCGAAAATATCGGCAGTCACCCCCTCTTCCACAATCTCTCCCGCCTGCATCACAAGGCAGCGGTCGGTCACGTTGCGCACCACGCTCAGGTCATGAGAGATAAACAGAAAGGTCAGCCCGAACCGCGCGCCAAGGTCGGCCAGCAAGTCAAGTATCTGCGCACGAATGCTCACATCCAGCGCGCTCACCGCCTCATCCAGAATGATCAGCTCGGGCTTGATAATCAGCGCCCGCGCAATCGCGATGCGCTGGCGCTGCCCGCCCGAAAACTCGTGGATATATTTGTCCGCATCTTCTGCAGACAGCCCCACCTTCTCAAGCGCGTCCCTGATGGCCGCGTCCCGCGCGCGCCCCTCTGGCGCCGCGTCCAGCACATGAAACGGCTCTGCCACCAAGCGCCCCACTTTCCAGCGCGGGTTAAAGCTGCCGTAAGGGTCTTGAAACACCACCTGCATCTTGCGCCGCACCGCGCGGTTGGGGGTTTTGCCAGAGAAAACAGGCTGTCCATCGAGCAAAATCGCGCCGCCCTGCACCTCTTCCAGCCCCAGAATGGCGCGGGTGAGCGTGCTCTTGCCACAGCCGCTTTCGCCCACAAGCCCAAGGCTCTCGCCACGGCGGATGTCAAAGCTCACACCGTTCACCGCGCGAAACTTGCGCGCCCCGCCAAACAATCTCTCGCGCGGCAAGGCATAGTCGCGCACCACGTCTTTCACCTGCAAAAGCGGCGTATCAAAGACATGCCCCGCGCGCGCGGGCTGATGGTCGGAGGCCGCGAGCAAAGCCCGTGAATACGGGTGCTGCATCTCGCGGAATATAGCGGGGCTTGCCCCACGCTCCACAACCTCGCCTTGCCGCATGATGACAATCTCGTCGGCCATATCGGCCACCACAGCCAAGTCATGGGTGATCAGCAAAAGCCCCATTCCGTCTTCGCGCGCCAGCCGCTTAAGCAGCGTCAAAATCTCCGCCTGCGTCGTCACATCAAGCGCCGTCGTCGGCTCATCGGCAATCAATAGTTTCGGCTGCAAAGCAATCGCCATGGCAATCACCACGCGCTGGCGCTGCCCGCCAGAAAGCTCGTGCGGATAACGGCTGAGCGGAAAGCGCTCCTCTGGCAGCTCGCAGCGGCGCAGCGCCGCGCGCGCCCGCTCCAGCGCCTCGCGGCGGCTCACGTCCTCATGAATGAGTATCGTCTCCGCCACCTGCGCGCCAATCGTCTGAATGGGGTTCAGCGCCGTCATCGGCTCCTGAAACACCATGCCCACTTCGTTGCCACGCAGGCTGCACAGCGCGGCCTCCTCAAGCTGAAGCATCTCATGTCCGCTCAAGGCGATGCGCCCTGTCGCCGCCGCCCCCTCTGGCAAAAGCTGCAGCACAGAGAGCGCGGTCATCGACTTGCCAGATCCGCTCTCGCCGATCACCCCCACAATCTGCCCCGCCGCAACAGACAGCGACACGTCGCGCAACACCTGCGTGCCGTGGATGCTCACCGAAAGCGCCTCAATCTGCAAAAGGCTCATCGCTTCGCCCTCCGCAGGCGCGGGTCCAGCGCATCGCGCAACCCGTCCCCCATGAGGTTCAGCCCCAGCACCGTAAGCAAGATCGCCAGCCCCGGAAAGATCGCCAGATGCGGCTTGAAGCTGAACATGGTCTGGCTTTCCGCCAGCATCCTGCCCCAGCTCGGCGTGGGCGGCTGCGCGCCAAGGCCGACATAGCTCAGCCCCGCCTCCGCCAGAATGCCCAGCGAAAACTGGATCGTGCCCTGCACAATCAGCAAGTTCGTCACATTGGGCAGGATATGCTCAAAGCTGATCCGCGCCGCGCCCTTCCCCGAAACCCGCGCCGCCAGCACATAATCACGCGTCCAGAGGCTCAGCGCCGCCCCGCGCACGAGCCGCGCAAAGACAGGGATATTGAATATTCCGATGGCGATAATCGCGTTCACAGCACTCGCGCCAAAAACCGCCGTGATCATGATCGCAATGAGAAGGCTCGGAAAGGCAAAGACAAGGTCATTGCCACGCATGATCACCTCGTCCAGAAGCGTGCCCGTGCGCGCCGCTGCAGCAAGGCCAAGCGGCACACCCAAGAGCATCCCGATGCCCACAGCCACAACCGCCACAGCAATCGAGGTGCGCGCGCCCACCATGATCATGGAAAAGATATCGCGGCCAAAATGGTCTGTCCCCAGCCAATGCGCCGCACTCGGCTCTTTCAGCTTGTTGGGGATATCCAACCCCAACACGTCATAAGGCGTCCAGACAAAGCTCACGAGCGCGGCCAATACAAACACAGCCGTCAGCACAGCCCCTATGACGAGCGAGCGGTTCACGCCCGCACCCTCAAGCGCGGATCAACCAGCGCATAAGCCACGTCCACAAGAAAGTTCACAAGGATCACCGCAAAGACAAGCAGCATCACCACGCTCTCCACCACGATCAGATCACGCGCTGCAATCGACTGGAAGACAAGCCGCCCGAGGCCGGGCAGGTAGAACACATTTTCAATGATAATCGCCCCCGCCAGCAAAAAGGAAAACTGCAAGCCAATGATCGTCAGCACAGGGATAAGCGCATTGCGCAAAGCATGCCGCCACAAGGCCTGCCTGCGGCTCAGCCCCTTGGCGCGCGCAGTGCGGATGTAATCTTCCCCCAGCGTGTCCAGAAGTGAAGAGCGCATCACCCGCGCCAAAATACTCGCCTGCGGCAAAGCCAGCGCAATGGCAGGCAAGGTCAGGCTCTTCACAGCCGCACCAAAGCCCGCGTCCCAGCCCGCAAATCCGCCCGCGCTAAACCAGCGCAGGTTGATGGCAAAAAACAGCACCATCAGCATCGCAAACCAGAAATTCGGGATCGCCACACCAAGCTGCGTAAAGCCCATCACCAGCACATCCGCGAGGCTGCCGCGCTTGCTCGCCGCCCAAATCCCTGCGGGAAAGGCAATCAGCGTGCTCAATGTCAGCGCATAGATCGCCAGCGGCAGGCTGATCCACATGCGCTCGCCAATCATCTCGCTCACAGGCGTGCGGTAGGTGTAGGAAGTGCCAAAATCACCCGTCAGCATCCCGCCAACCCAGCCCAAGTAGCGCTCAAGCAATGTGCCGTTCAGCCCCAGCTGCTCGCGCAGCGCAGCCAGCGTGTCTTCCTGCGCATTCATGCCCAGCATATAGGCCGCAGGGTCGCCCGGCACGACCTCGACAAACAGGAAGATCACAACAGAGGCAACCGCCAGCGAGACCAGCAGCGAGATCAGGCGCTTGATAACAAATCTCAGCATGCGCCCCGCCCGCTCTTTCTTTTTGCTCTAAATATCCAAATCCAGCGCCCGCAAACCGCGCAGACGCTGGCTTTGTGGCTCATTCGGCCCAGTAAACACCCGTCATGTCATTGGCCTGCGTTGGTGCGTTCTCCCAAAGCCCGCGCACACCCGCTTTGGCAATGGTCGGAATGGCCAGCTGAAAGAGGTACCCGTTCACATAGTCGCCCGAAATCTTGCGCTGCATCGCCTCCAGAAGCGCCGAACGCTTGGCTGGGTCGGCCTCGGCCTCAAGCTCGGTGTTCATGGCTTGGAATTCGGCATCATCATATTGGAAATAGTAATCAGGGCGCGCATAAATCCCGATATCCATCGGCTCGGTGTGGCTCACAATCGTGAGGCCAAAGTCCTTGCCCTTGAACACCTCTTCAAGCCACTGCGCCCACTCCAGATTGGTGATCTCGGTCTGAATGCCCACGTCGCGCAGCTGTGCGGCAATAATCTCTCCGCCACGGCGCGCATAAGAGGGCGGCGGCAGCTTGAGCGTGGTGGTGAAGCCCTCGGCAAAGCCCGCTTCAGCCAGCAGCGCTTTTGCCTTTTCAGGGTCATAGGCGCTGCCTGCCGTCAGGTCGATATAGTCGGGGTTGTGCGGCGCAAAATGCGTGCCAATCGGTGTGCCAAGGCCAAACATCGCCCCGTCAATAATAGCCTGACGATCTATCGCATGGGCCAGCGCTTCGCGCACCTTCACGTTGTCAAAGGGTGGCATCTTGTTGTTGGTCGAGAGGATCGTTTCGCCCTCGGTATTGCCCACAATCACCTGAAAGCGCGCATCCGCCTCAAACTGCGGCACGTTCTCGGGCGCGGGGTAGCCCGCAAACACATCCACATCTTCGGCCATAACAGAGGCAAAGGCCGCTGTCGGATCGGCAATAAACTTGAAGGTCACTTTGTCGAGCTTGGCTGGCGTGCCCCAGTAGTCAGGGTTGCGCGTCAGCGTGATGTTGTCGCCCTGCACCCAGTTGTCAAACTTGAAAGCGCCCGTGCCCACTGGCGCCTGCTTGATGTTTTCAATGCTCTCCGGCGCGACAATCACAGCATCGCCCCACGCAAGGTTAAAGAGGAGCGAGCCATTGGGTGCGCTCAGCGTGATCTTCACAGTGCTGGCGTCTACGGCCTCCACCTCGGCAATACTCGCAAACAGCGCTTTCTGCGCATTGGCGCTGTCTTCGGCGCGCGCGCGGTCAAGGCTGAACTTTACGTCCTCCGCGTCCATCGTGGTTCCGTCGTGAAAGGTCACGCCCTCGGCCAGCTTGAACGTATAGGTCAGCCCGTCGTCCGAAACCTCCCAGCTCTGTGCCAGCCCCGCGATGATCGCGCCATCCGAGGCAAAGCGCGTCAGCCCCTCAAACACGTTCGCATAAAGCACACTGTCAATCGCGCCTGCGGCAGCGCTTGTCGGGTCAAGGTGGGGCGGCTCAAGCTGCATGGCGAGCGTAATGTCACTCTTGGCCGTGGCTGCGCCTGCCACCATCATCGCCAGCGCGCTGGCTGTCGCAAACTTCATGAGTTTCATCGGCTCTCTCCCTGTGCTCGGGCTGCTCCCCAGCCCGTTTGGGTTAAGTTTGCCCTTCAAAGGGCTGCCTGTTCAAGTGCAATCTCCAAAACCCGCCGTAGGGTGGGTGCAAACCCACCATCACAGAGCGCTCGATTAACCAGATTTCCTTAACAGACATTAACGTTTTGGCGGTGCACGCATGGTGCACGCCCGGTGCACGCTTTTCACCCCCCTCGACTCTGCGGTTTGAAACCCGTTAACCCTGCCGCGCGCTGCGTTAGCTGTCGCGCCCGTCCAGAAGCTCCAGAAGGCTCAGCGCCATCACCTGCGCACTGCTCACCATCTCGTCAATTCCGACATATTCGTCAGGCTTATGCGCAAGGTCGAGAATCCCGGGGCCATAGGCGATACAGTTTTTCAGCCGTCCGATACGGTCAATGTGCTTTTGGTCATAAGTCCCTGGAGACACAACATAATCTGCCTCTCGCCCCATGACCTCGGCAATAGACCGCGCCACCGATTGCACGACAGGCGCGCTCTTGTCTGTCATGCTCGGAAGCACACGTTGCAGCTCGCGCACATTGAACGTGAAGTTCTCCCGCTCGGCCTGCACATGACGCAAGAGCCCGTGAATTTCCTCCTGCACCTCGTCAATATCCTCCTCAATCAGGAAGCGGCGGTCGATCACCATACGGCAGCTGTCAGGCACACAAGGGCTTGGCAAACCAGTATAATCTGCCGCCTGCTCGGCCTCGCCGCCATGAATGGAGTTGATGTTCATCGTGCTTTGCTTGGCCCCATCTGGCACCACAGGCATATCTGTGCGCTTCTGTGCCAGCGCGGGGAAAAGCGTGCGCTCCATCTCGCTCACCACCGCCCCCATATGGCGCACGGCACAGTCGCCCAAAAAGGGCATGGAGCCATGCGCAATCTCGCCATAGGTCTCGATTTCGGCCCACCAGACACCTCTGTGTCCCAGGCAGATACGGTCGTGTCCCAGCGGTTCGGGAATGATCACATGCTGCACTTTTTCGGGGTTAAAGAAGCCTTTTTCCGCCAGATAGGCCACGCCGCCAAAGCCGCCGCTCTCTTCGTCAGCTGTGCCCGATATCTCGATAGCCCCAGCAAAATCAGGGCAAATGTCGATGAAAGCTTCTGCCGCAATGATGCTGGCCGCAAGCCCGCCCTTCATATCACAAGCGCCGCGCCCGTAGACCTTGCCGTCATGCACCTCGCCGCCAAACGGGTCACGCGTCCAGCCGCGGCCCACTTCGACAATATCGATATGGCTGTTGAAGTGGACACATTCGCCGCCGCGCGCGCCTTCTTTGCGCGCCACAATGTTCCAGCGCGGGTATTTATCCGAATCGCCCACAGCCCCCAGCGCACGCACCAGTTCCGTGTGGAAACCCTTCTTTAACAATCGGCGGTCAAGATACTCGCATATCTCGCGATAGTTTTCCCCCGGCGGATTCAACGTCGGAATTTGAATGAGGTCCTGACACAAAGACACCAGATCATCCCGCCGTGCGGCAATCTCTGCGCTCAATCTGTCTGCAAGGGTCATAGCGCGCCTCCTACAAGCGTTTTTACAAACGTCTCAGAGGCGCACTATGCGAAGCTGGGTCAGCTTGTTCAAGAGCGGCTTACAGCGCGCCCTCGGCCGCGGCCCGAATAGCGCTCATGTTTTCGCCGTAAACCTCGGGGTGCTCGACCGAGCCACCCCGGAAGACAGCAGAGCCCGCAACAAGCACATCCGCCCCAGCGGCCGCCATAAGCGGCGCAGTTGTCGGGTCCATGCCACCATCGATCTCGATGTGAATTTCGCGGTCACCGATCATCTCGCGCAGGCTGCGCACCTTGGATGTCATGTCGATATATTTTTGCCCGCCAAAGCCGGGGTTTACCGTCATCACGCAAATAATATCAGTCAAATCAAGAAGATGCGCGACAGCCTCCGCTGGCGTGCCGGGGTTCAGAGCCACGCCGGCCTGCATCCCTGCGCCCTTGATCGCCTGCAACGTGCGGTGAATATGCGGCCCCGCCTCGATATGCGCCGTCAACACATCAGCGCCGGCATCGGCGTAGGCATCAATATATTGATCAACAGGTGAAATCATCAGGTGAACATCCATCACCGTCTTCACATGCGGGCGAAACGCCTTCACAGCCATGGGGCCAAATGTGAGATTGGGCACAAAGTGTCCATCCATCACATCAATATGCACCCAATCCGCGCCTTGCGCCTCAATGGCCTGTATTTCCTGGCCAAAGTTGGCAAAATCCGCGCTCAGAATAGAGGGGGCAATTTTGATATTACGTTCAAACATCGAGTGATCCATTGTCATAGCGCTTGGCCATTTCATCCATAGACACAGGCTTCAGCTTGCCTGCGTTGCCTGCCGTTCCAAAGCGCTCAAAGCGGTCAAGGCAGACCCGTTCCATCTCTTCCATCGCTGGGATCATGAACTTGCGCGGGTCAAATTCTTTTGGCATTTCCTTGGCAATCTTGCGCCATGTCCCTGTAATGGCCATGCGGTTGTCTGTGTCGATATTGACCTTGCGCACACCCGATTTGATGCCGCGTTCAATCTCCTCCACAGGCACACCATAAGTCTGGGGCATCTCGCCGCCAAACGCGTTGATCAGGTCCTGCAAATGCTGCGGCACACTTGAGGAGCCATGCATCACAAGATGCACATTGGGGATCTTGGCGTGGATCTCTTCAATCCGCTTGATCGCAAGGGTTTCACCCGTAGGCTTCTTTGAAAATTTGTAAGCGCCGTGGCTCGTGCCACAGGCAATCGCCAGCGCATCAACCTGCGTCAGCTTCACAAATTCTGCGGCTTCGTCAGGGTCGGTCAAAAGCTGCTCTTCGCTCAGCTTCCCGCTCGCGCCCGAGCCGTCTTCCTCTGCGGCTTCACCCGTTTCAAGGCTGCCCAAAACGCCAAGTTCACCCTCAACAGAGGCTCCGACCCAATGCGCCATCTTTGCCACTTTGGCTGTGATATCAACGTTGTAATCCCAGTCTGCAGGCGTCTTCATATCCGCCTCGAGCGAGCCGTCCATCATCACCGAGGTGAAGCCATGCTTGATGGCAGAAAGACAGGTCTGCTCGTTGTTGCCGTGGTCCTGGTGCATGCAGAGCGGAATATCAGGATACATCTCGGCCAAGGCGCGAATGATATGCGCCAGCATCACATCGCCCGCATAGGCCCGCGCGCCGCGGCTCGCTTGCATGATCACAGGCGCATTGGCCTTTTCAGCGGCCTTCATAATGGCCAGCCCCTGCTCCATGTTGTTGATGTTGAAAGCAGGCACGCCGTAGTCGTTTTCAGCGGCATGGTCGAGCAATTGGCGAAGGGTGATAAGAGCCATCAGGAACCTCGTGATGATAAAAGCAGAATTTCCCCTGCCTTATCATGCCTCCCGCCAAAAGAGCCAGCATGTTAGCGAAAACACCACATCATACAGCCTCTGCTCTTTCTTTTTGCTCCAAATATCCCGGGGGGTCTGGGGGACTGGTCCCCCAGCGGGTCGGATTTGCAAAGCAAATTCGAAATCAGCCTTCGTAATGCTCCCGCACCCGAGTCACCTCATCGCTTGATCCAAAGATCAAAGGCGTACGCGCGTGCAGCTCGGGCGCGGTCTTGTCCAGAATGCGTGTGGTTCCATCATGCGCCAGCCCACCTGCCTGCTCGATCAAAAAGGCAATCGGCGCACATTCATAGAGCATCCGCAGCCGCCCCTGCGCATAGCCTTCGCGCGCATCAGACGGATAGAGGAAGACACCGCCGCGCGTCAGAATACGGTGGGTTTCGGCCACAAGGCTCGCCACCCAGCGCATATTCATGTTCTTGCCTTTTGCACCGGTCTCACCCGCCTCACATTCTTCGACATAGGCTTTCGCCCCCGCCACCCAGTGGCGGCGGTTGCTGGCGTTGATCGCATATTCTTTCGTTGCAGCAGGGATTTGCTTGCCCTGCTCCACAAGCACAAACGCGCCCGTGGCAGGGTCCATCGCATAGATCAGCACACCGTCCCCAAAGGTCACGGCCATGCCTGTTTGCGGCCCAAAGACAATATATCCGCCTGCCACTTGCTCGCGGGCCGGGCGCAAAAAGCTTTCCTCCGCGCCATCCTTCGCCTCAAAAATGGAGAAAATCGTCCCGATCGAGACATTCACATCAATGTTGGACGAGCCATCCAGCGGGTCAATCGCCAGCGCATATTTCCCTGTGCCAAGGTCGAGTACACCCTCTTGCTCTTCAGAGGCGTAGTAGCGCACCGCCGTATCCCGCAGGGCCGCCTCAAACATTTCATCCGCCATAACGTCGAGCGCTTTCTGCCCGTCACCATCGCTGTTTTCGCCCACTTCTTCGCTCAGTGAGGCGCCCAATGCCCCCCGCGCGATAATACCCGCCACCTCACGGCCCACACGGGTGAGCGCCTCCATCACAGGTAGCAAATCGGCAGGGATGTGATCGGGTGAAAGTGACATGAGCTGATTCCTTTGAACTGACTGGGCTTTCCTATCACAGATTTTGATCAGGAATTGAATCCCCCAAGAATTCAGCGCAAGTTGCCGTGTCATCTTAAAGGAGCACAGCATCATGGGCCTGAGATTTTTCTCCGACAAAAAGCGCCCGCTTCATCTGGGCAACTACCCCTTGGAGAAGCTCGCACGCCGTGATGCCCTGCCCGACCTTGACGGCCTGACGCCCCGCGCAGCGCTCAGCTACCACCGCCCCGACGCGCCCGAAAGCATCGTCAACGCCATGGGCGAGTTCGCCGCCATGCTCGATGCCATCCGCGATGGCTTTGTCAACAAAGCGCAAGCCGGCATCCCTGATTGTCCTATCGCGCGCGCCGAGCACCTGAAGTCTTTTGCCTACTTCAACGATATGTCCATGGTGGGCACAGGCCCGCTGCCTGCCTCTGCATGGCTGCCAGAGCCGCGCCACAACCGCGACATCGCCCGCCTCGCCGAAGCGCTCAAAACACGCCAGACCAAGACATTGGCCTCTGGCATTGATCTCATCATGGCCGACTTGCGCGACAGCATGTCAGCCCCCCCCCGCGACATATCCGGCCACAAAAACTGCCTCGTCTTTCTCGTGGAATACAACCGCGATCCACGCGCCGACGAGGCAGGCTCTGACTGGATCTTGGATGCCCAAGCCCAGCGTGCAGCGCTCTTGGGGGCCGAGACGGCCACGGTTCTGGCAAACTATATCCGCCTGCTCGGCTTTGATGCGCGCGCCCATACCGAAACCTCGACCGAGTTTGACTTGGGCCAGCTCGCCGTTGCCGCAGGGCTTTGCACTGTAGAAAGTGGCAAGGCCAGCGCCCCTTGGCTTGGCACACGCTTCGGCATCGCCGCGGTCAGCACCGATATGCCGCTCGCCCACGACAAGCCTCTCGCGCCATGGGCCGATCAAGCCACGTTTGCCCCCGGCTGGTGGCTCGGCCTCGGCCACGCCAAATCCGCGCTCAACCGTGATCCTTACGCAAAGCGTGACTACGTCATGGGCGCGCATCCTTTCGAGCGCCTCAAACGCGTGGAGGATCCGACAACCTATATCGACGAGGCCCGCGTTGCCCGTGTCCCCAAGCGCACCGATATGTTTGCGCGCGCGCAATTTGGCGACATGGGCAAGAGCCTGCAAAACGTGGCCAAGGGTGGCTACTATGTGCGCAAAACAGCCCCCAGCAGCGCCCAGCGCCGCGCGCTCGGCGCCTTTGTCTTGCTGCAAGATGGCGAAAGCGCCGCTGGCCCCAAGCCCCGAGATGCTGCCCGCAACGCGGCCAACATCAAGGCCGCGAGCTACTTTCTCAGTGCCGACGCTGTCGGCCTGTCGCGCTGCCCTGACTGGACATGGTATAGTCATGACGCCACGGGCGAGGCGATCGTGCCGCAGCATGATCAGGCGATTTCGATGATCATTGATCAGGGCTATTCCACCACCGAAGGCTCCTCGGGCGATGACTGGATCGCGGTGGCGCAATCCATGCGCGCCTACCTGCGCTTTTCGCTTCTTGGCGGAGTCATTGCACAGCACATCCGCAACCTTGGCTACAAGGCCAAGGCCCATACGGTGATGGACGGGGAAGTGCTCCAGCCGCCCTTGCTCCTGCTTGCAGGGCTGGGAGAAGTCAGCCGCATCGGCGAGGTGATCCTCAACCCCTATCTGGGGCCGCGCCTCAAGTCAGGCGTCATCACAACAGATATGCCCATGGACCATGACAAGCCGATTGATTTCGGCCTGCAAGCCTTTTGCGAAGCCTGCAACAAATGCGCCCGCGAATGCCCGTCAGGGGCCATCACCGCTGGGCCCAAGCTCATGTTCAACGGCTATGAAATCTGGAAATCCGACAGCCAGAAATGCACCACCTACCGCGTGACAACCAAAGGCGGTGCCATGTGTGGCCGCTGTATGAAAACCTGCCCATGGAACCTTGAGGGCCTCTTCGCCGAAGCGCCCTTCCGCTGGGCTGCCTCCAACATCCCCAAGCTCGCCAAGCCCTTGGCAAAGCTTGACGACATGCTCGGTAACGGCGGACTGAATGACGTGAAAAAATGGTGGTGGGATATCGAGCTTCAGGAAGATGGCAGCTATCGCCCGACATCACACGAGGTCAACCGCCGCGATCTGCAACGCGATCTTGACCTGAAATACGAAGACCAGACCCTCGCTGTCTATCCAGCCCCTCTCGCCCCACACCCCTACCCCTACCCTTTCCCGATGGATCGCGAAGCAGGCATCAAAGCCTACGAGGCGCTGGTCACGGCAGGCACGTATAAAAAGCGCATCGCCGCTGGCGATATGTCAGTGGTCCACAGCTACACCAACGACACGGCTTCCCCCGTGATGCGCCTCACGCTCACGAAGGCCGAGGCCATGACAGCCGATGTCACCAAATACGAGTTCAGCACCGACGATGGCACGCCCCTGCCCGCATGGTCTGCTGGCGCCCATCTTGATATCCTCGTCTCACCCGAGTTCCTGCGCCAATACTCCATGTCTGGTGACCCTGCCGACCGCAGCAAATATCAGATCGGTGTGTTGCGCGAAGACGCAGGCCGCGGCGGCTCGGCCCTCATGCACCGCATCTTCACAGAAGGGCGAAAGGTGTTTGTCTCCTACCCGATCAACCACTTTCATCTGGATGAAACCGCCACCAAAACCTACCTCATGGGCGGCGGTATCGGCGTCACCCCGATGATCGCTTTTGCCCATCGCCTGCACGCCTTGGGGCGTGACTTTGCGCTGCACTACTCTTCTGCTTCGCGCGCTTCGGCAGGCTATCTGGATGATCTTGCCGCCATGCCATGGGCCGACAAGGTGCATTACCACTTCTCCGATGAAGGCTCCCGCGCCGATCTGGACGCGATCCTTGCAGGCTATAGCAGCGGCGCACATGTCTACACCTGCGGCCCAACGCGCTACATGGACGGGGTGATAGAGGCCGCCACGCGCCAAGGCTTCCCCGAAGAGGCGCAACACCTTGAGTATTTCTCCGTGCCCGAGCAACCCGACTATGTGAACCATGCTTTCACGCTCAAGCTTAAAGATGGCCGCTTGCTTGAGGTCCCTGCAGATAAGCTCGCGACAGATGTTCTGACAGAGAACGGCATCGCGATTGATGTGAAATGCACCGATGGCCTGTGTGGCGTGTGCAAATGCGGGCTGGTCGCAGGCGAGGTTGAGCACCGCGACTTTGTGCTTTCTGCCAAACAGCGCGAAAGTGAGGTGATCCTCTGCCAATCGCGCGCCGCCAAAGCGGGCGGGGTTATCGAGATCGATCTCTAGCGCCGCAACGTCAAATCAGGCCCGAGACGAAACGGGCTTGGAGACTCTCGCCCACCGAGGTTAGGCTTCTTTAAAAGCGCAGATAAGCGTTCAAAAAGGGAGGAGCCCCGATGAAGGGTATGATGATGCAGCAGGCGCTGCTGGTCAGTGATATACTGAGCTATGCCGCCGAGGCCCATGGCGACAGCGAGATCATCTCGGTGCGCACTGAGGGCGACATTCACCGCCAGACCTACCGCCAAACCGCGGGCCGCACCGCGCAACTTGCCCACGCGCTGCGCGCTCACGGCGCCACATTGGGCGACCGGGTGGCAACACTGGCATGGAACGGCTACCGCCATTTTGAGCTCTATTATGCCGTTTCCGGCATCGGCTCGGTGGTACATACCATCAACCCGCGCCTCTCGCCCGAACAGCTCATCTACATCGTCAACCACGCCGCCGATAAGATGATCTTCACCGATGTTACCTTTGTGCCGCTGCTGGAGGCGGTGAAAGACCATCTCCCCGCAGGTCTCACCTATGTCATCATGACAGACCGCGCGCATATGCCCGCAAACAGCCTCAATGCGCTCTGTTATGAAGAGCTGCTCGCAGGCCAGCCAGACAGCATCGACTGGCCCCAGTTTGATGAGAACACAGCCGCAGGCCTTTGCTACACGTCCGGCACAACGGGCAATCCCAAGGGCGCGCTTTACTCCAACCGTTCGACCGTGCTGCACGCGCTTTATGTCAGCCTCGTGCTGGGCTCGGGCTATCCACCCGCCTCCAAGATCCTGCCGGTGGTGCCACAGTTTCACGTCAACGCCTGGGGCCTGCCTTATGCCGCGCCCCTCATGGGCCACTCGCTTGTCATGCCGGGGGGAGCGCTTGATGGCCCCAGCCTCTTCAAGCTCATGGATGACGAAAAAGTCTTCTCCGCATGGGGCGTGCCAACTGTCTGGCTTGGCCTCTCAAACGAGATCAAGGCACAGGGCCGCAAGCCTGCGAACTTCTCGGAGCTGCTCGTCGGCGGCTCTGCCGCGCCGCGCTCCATGATCGAAGGCTTCGAAACTCTCGGGGTCGATGTTGTCCACGCTTGGGGCATGACCGAGATGAGCCCCATCGGCACACACGGCAAAATGCCCGAAGCCGTGAAGGCCAAGAGCTTCAAAGACCAGATCGACAAAAAGTCGCTCCAGGGCCGCCGCGTCTTTGGCGTCGATCTCAAGATCAACGACGAAGACGGCAACCGCCTCCCCCATGATGGCGCGGCAGCGGGCGAGCTATACGTCCGCGGCAACGGAATCATCTCGGGCTATTTCAACAATGAAGAGGCCAGCGCGGCAGCCTTTGACGCCGAAGGCTGGTTTGGCACTGGCGACATTGCCAGCATTGACCCCGATGGCTTCCTCAGCATCCAGGACCGCGCCAAGGATTTGGTCAAATCAGGCGGCGAATGGATCAGCTCGATTGATCTGGAAAACACAGCTCTTTCACACCCTGCCATCGCCAACTGCGCCGTCATCGCCATCGCTCACCCCAAATGGGACGAACGCCCAGTGCTTGTGGCCGTACCCGCAGGAGAGGCGCGGCCAAGCCTTGAGGAGCTGCACAGCCACATGAGCGAGCATTTTGCAAAATGGCAGCTCCCGGATGATGTCGTCTGGGTCGAGGCTCTGCCCATGACGGCCACAGGCAAAGTCAGCAAGCTCAACCTGCGCAAGCAATTTGCGGACTACACATTGCCAGAGTTGCGCCCATGATGGCCCCGTCAGAGCTCTTCAGCCTTTCGGGCAAAACGGCCCTCGTCACAGGCGGGGCCACAGGCATTGGTCGCATGGCCGCCGAAGGGCTCGCCGCCGCCGGCGCGCATGTGCTCATCGCCTCGCGCAAGGCTGCCGCTTGCGAGGCCGTCGCCGCCGAGATCAACGCCAAAGGCTACACAGGCTCAGCCGAAGGCTTTGGCGGGGATGTCGCCTCTGAAGAGGGCATCGCAGCCCTTGTGGACGAGGTGAAAGCGCGCACCGATACGCTCCATATCCTCATGAACAACGCAGGCCGCTCCTGGGGCGCGCCCCTCGGTGAGCACCCCTATGATGCGTGGGACAAGCTGCTCAAGCTCAACGTGCAAGGCATGTTCCACCTCACCCAATCTCTGCTGCCGCTTCTGCGCCAAGCCGCCAGCGCAGAAGACCCTGCCCGCGTGGTCAATGTCGGCTCGGTCATGGGCGAAGTTCCCAAAGGCACGACGACATACTCCTACGCCGTCTCCAAAGGTGCTGTGCATCACATGACCCGTGTGCTCAGCAACGACCTTGCGCCAGAGTTCATCACAGTCAACGCCATCGCCCCCGGCCCCTTCCCTTCCAAGATGACCGACTTTGCCCTTGGCACCGAGGACGGCCGCGCACAATCAGCCAAGGGCGTGCCTCTGGGCCGCGTCGGCTCCCCCGAAGACATCGCAGGCGCTTTGCAGTTCCTCTGCTCGCGCGCAGGCGCTTATGTGAGCGGCGCCATCCTGCCACTCTCGGGCGGCATGCAGTCGGCGGCCCCGATCTCGCTCTTCAACGAGGATCTCTAATGCCCAAAACGCTTACAGTTGCAGCCATGCAAGCACAGGTCGGCCAAGAGGTCGGCGTGAGCCGCTGGTACGCCATGAGTGCCGAGCGCATCAAAGCCTTTGCAGACATCACAGAAGACTGGCAGCCCATCCACCTTGACCCAACCGCAGGTGCGGCCAGCCCCTTTGGCAGTACCATAGCACATGGTTTTCTTACGCTCTCGCTGCTCTCGGCCATGGTCTATGAAATGCCTGCGCTTCGGGGCGAGGCCATCGGCGTCAACTACGGCTTTGAAAAGGTGCGCTTTCTGTCCCCCGTTCCCACAGGTTCCGAGGTGCGCGGGCGCTTCACTCTGGCAGAGCTGGCTGCGCGCGCCGATGGCGGCTTCATGCTCACCTATGACGTCACAGTCGAAATCAAAGGGCAGGAAAAACCCGCGCTTGCCGCCCGCTGGCTCGGCCTGCGCTATTTAGACGAGGTCACAGATGTCTGACACACAAACCCTTGAGACCAATGCCGTCTCCCACTGGATGAGCACCCATGTAAAGGGCTTCCAAGGCCCGCTCACGGCCGAGAAGTTTGCCCAAGGCCAGTCAAACCCGACCTATCGGCTCATCACGCCCGCGCGCAACTATGTTTTGCGGCGTAAGCCCCCCGGTGTACTGCTCAAATCCGCCCACGCGGTCGAGCGCGAGTTTCGCGTGCAAAAGGCGCTGGCAGGCACAGATGTGCCCGTCGCCCAAATGCACGCGCTCTGCGAAGACGACAGCGTGATCGGCTCTGCCTTTTATGTCATGGAGGCAGTCAAGGGCCGTGTCTTTGCCGAGCCGACCTTACCAAGCCTTGCCACGGATGAGCGCTACGCTGTCATAGACGAGATGAACCGCGTTCTCGCAGCCATCCATGATGTCGATATCGCCGCCGTAGGCCTGTCAGACTACGGCCCCGAAGGCAGCTACTACGCCCGCCAGATCGGTCGCTGGTCAAAGCAATACGAGGCCAGCCAGACCGCCGATATCCCCGACATGACTGCGCTTATTGGCTGGCTGCAAAGCAACACGCCAGAAGACGATGGCCAGCGCACGCTCGTTCATGGCGACTACCGCATCGACAACCTGCTCTTCGCCCCCGATGCCCCCCGCATCGCCGCAGTGCTGGATTGGGAGCTCTCCACCATAGGCCACCCCTACGCCGACCTTGCCGCTGTCATTATGCAGTGGTCCATGCCCCAAGGCACAGAAGGCCGCGGCCTCCTCGGAGTGGATCGCGCAGGTCATGGGCTGATGTCGGATGCAGCCTTCATCGAGGCCTACTGCGCACGCCGCGGCCTGACAGGTATTGAAAACTTCGGCTTTTATCTTGCCTTCTGCTTCTTCAGGATGGGCGCTATCCTGCAGGGTGTTCTCAAACGTGCGCTTGATGGCAACGCATCCTCCCCCGAACAAGCCAAGCGTCTTGGCGCTTACGTCCCTCAATTCGCCCGCGCGGGCCTCAACGCCGCAAAGACAGTCTCATGACCTCCCCCATAGAAGCCTCATATCCCTTTCAAGAAACCCTCGGGTTCACCGTCACCGAATGGACAGACGGCGCGTGCACACTCAAGCAGCCTCTGCTTGACCACCTTGGCAACCGATACCGCATTTTGCACGGCGGGGTGCATGCCAGCCTGATGGATACAGCAATGGGCTTTGCCGTCGCCTACACAGGCGACCCCGCGCTGCGCCAGCTCATCATGACACTCTCGCTCAACGTAAGCTATCTTGGCGTGGCCACCGGCGCGCATGTGATCGCCACAGGCCGCAAGACTGGCGGGGGCCGCTCAACAGCCTTCGCCACAGGCGAAATACACGACGAAACAGGCGCGCTCATCGCAACCGCCACAGGCGTGTTCCGCTATCGCGGCACAGAACAAAGGACTGACCCGAAATGACGGATATCATGCAGCAAATCACCCTCGCAGCCCGCCCCGTTGGCGCACCAAAGGCAAGTGACTTTGCGCTCATCGAGCGCCCCCTGCCTGAGCTGGCCGAGGGCGAAGTGCTCGTAAAGCTGCACGCCTTTTCACTTGATCCCTACATGCGTGGCCGCATGGATGACGCCAAGTCCTACGCCGCACCCGTGCCCATCGGCGGAGTGATGGAGGCAGGCGGCGTGGGCGAAGTCATCGCGTCGCGCTCTGCTGATTTTGTTGTCGGAGACATAGCGTTTGGCATGTTTGGCTGGGCGACACATGGCTGCCTGCCCGCCCGTGAGCTGCGCAAACTTGATAGCCCCCTGCCCGCAACAACAGCTCTTGGCGTGCTGGGTATGCCCGGCTTTACAGGTTGGTATGGCCTCACCGAGCTGGGCCGCCCAAAGGCTGGCGAAACCCTCGTTGTCGCCGCAGCCACCGGCCCCGTGGGCTCTATGGTTGGCCAGATCGCCAAAGCGCGCGGACTGCGCACAGTGGCCATCGCTGGAGGCGCCGAGAAATGCACACTGGCGCTTGAAAAGTTCGGCTTTGATGCTGCCATCGACCACCGCGCCCATGCTGATGCCCGAAGCCTGCGCACAGCCCTTGCCGAGGCCGCGCCCAAGGGGATCGACATCTACTTTGAAAACGTAGGGGGCAAGGTCTTTGAGGCCGTCCTGCCGCTGATGAACACCTTTGGCCGCATTCCCGTGTGCGGTATGATCTCAGGCTACAACGCAGGCGCGCTTGGCGGGGTTGAGGCCCAAGGGCCAGACAAGCTGCCACTGCTCTGGCGCTCTATCCTTGTGAAGCAGATGTCGGTCAACGGCTTCATTATCTCCAACCACTTTGAACACTATCCCGCCTTCCTCGCCGAGGTTGCGCCCCTCGTGGCCACAGGCAAGCTTGCCTATCTCGAAGACATCGCAGACGGCCTAGCAAACGCACCAGCTGCCTTTATGGGGATGCTGGAGGGCAAAAACACAGGCAAACAAATCGTGCGGCTTGGCTGAACAAATCAGTTCTCCGAGAAGCGCCCGTCAACTGTGGCACGCTCCGCCACATTATCGCCACATTGCAGCATCTAGGGGGCGCTTTTCGCGCCTCCACTACATCTGCCAGAAATTCTTGGCAAAGCGGCTCAAATGAAAACTTTATTCAATAACCACGATATGTTAGCCTAAGTGCAATCAAAATTGGCCAGTCGAGCAAATCGGCGGCACCCGAGGCAGAAAAAGGCGAAAGCTGTGAGGCAGAATATATCCGTGGTCCGTGTGGGCCAGATCCTCTTTGCATGTGTATGGATGTTATTTGGTGTCCCCTTAACTGCGGTGGCTGCACCCTATGCGGCGCTCGTTATGGATGCGCGCACAGGCGAAGTGCTCCACGCAACCAACGCAGATACCCGCCTGCACCCCGCCTCTCTCACCAAAATGATGACGCTCTACATTGCGTTTGAAGCTGTCGAAAAGGGTGAGGTCAGCCTTGATCAGGAAATCCGCGTGTCGCGCAACGCCGCCGCCGAGCCGCCGTCAAAGCTCGGTCTTCAGGCAGGCCAGCGCATCAAGCTCCGCCACTGCATCCGCGCCGCGGCCATCAAATCAGCCAATGACTGCGCCACCGCCATCGGCGAAATGATCTCAGGCTCCGAAGCCGCCTTTGCCCGCCGCATGAACCGCACGGCCAAAGCCCTCGGCATGACACGCACCACCTTTAAAAATGCACACGGCCTGACCGAGACCGGCCATATGTCTACAGCCCGCGACATGACACTTCTTGGCCGCCACGTGCTCTATGACTACCCCCAGTATTACAACCTCTTCTCGCGCCGCAGTGCAGACGCAGGCATACGCCAAGTCGCCAACACCAACCGTCGCCTACTGGCCGCCTATAAAGGTGCCGACGGCATCAAGACAGGCTACACGCGCGCCGCTGGGTTCAACCTTGTGTCCTCAGCGCAGCGTGGCAACGAGCGCATTATCGCCACCGTTTTCGGGGGCCGCTCTACCGCCTCGCGCAACGCCAAAGTGGCCGAGCTGCTCGACCTTGGCTTCCGCAAAGCCCCCAGCAACGCCCGCACCAACAAGCCCGATACACCTGTTTATGGCCGCGAGACTGGCCCTGTACTGGCCGATAATGACACAGGCAAAGCAGGCAAAACCATTCGCCTTGTAACGGCTGTCAAAACCAGCCTGCGCCCGCAGAGCCGCCCCGTTGCCGAGCCGTCACCCGTGCTTGTGGCCATGAAAGACGACATCAAAGAAGCGCTGAAAGAGGCCCAGAGCCTTGACGTTTCTGCAGCAGCCACTGTCAAGCCGGAGGCACGCCCGGTTGATCTCGTTTTGGCCAGCGTCAAAACAGCTGTGCGCGCCAAACAGGTGCAGACACCGACACGCGAAGTTGTCACCCGTGTGTCCACTTCTGGTGGCAAGCACTGGGGCATCAACGTTGGCAGGTTTAACTCGCGCTACCAAGCCGAGCGCGCCTTGCTCAAGACAGCCCTCAACGAGATGGAAACACTCGACGGCTCCCTGCGCAAAGTGGTCAAGCGGCCGAAAGGCTTTGAAGCCAACTTCAACGGCCTCTCGCGTGAGCGTGCCGAGCTGGCCTGCCAACGCCTGCAAGCGCGCAACGTGACCTGCTTCATGATCGGGCCAGGCTAAACCCACCCGACAGCATCAACCAAAAAGAAAGCCCCGCACTGCGGGGCTTTTCTGTTTTCAAGCGATATGTATTTCAGTCTGGCTTGGGCTTGTCATCATATGCATCCGACAAGATCCGCCGCGCATCCCCCTCAGGGTCATCATATTGGTTGGTGCGCAGCGTAAAAATAAAGAAGCCAAGCCCGACACCGCCCAAAACAAGCGAAATCGGAATAAGATAGGTCAGTATGTTCAAGGCTTATCCTCTCAGCCGCATCGCGTTGAGCGAGACTGTAATAGATGACGAAGACATCGCCAAGGCCGCGATGAGCGGTGTGGCCAGCCCTGCCACCGCGAGCGGCACGGCGATAATGTTGTAAATTGTAGCGATCTGGAAGTTCTCCTTGATCCGCCGCACCGCCGACTGCGCCGTCAGCGTCGCCTCGGCGATAGGTGCAAGGTTGCCGCCCAGAAGCACGATATCGCTCGCCACACGTGCCGCATCAAGCGCACTCGCAGGCGAGATAGAGACATGCGCCGCCGTAAGTGCTGCCGTGTCGTTCAACCCGTCGCCCACCATGAGCACTTTGTGCCCTGCCTCGGCGAGGGCGGTGATGCGCTCGGCTTTGTCGCTTGGCAGCGCTTCAGCCACCCAAGTTTCGATCCCAAGGCGCAGCGCCATGGCCTCAACGGCCTGTCGCGTATCCCCTGACATCAGGATCACATCCTTGCCTGTCGCCTTGAGCGCCTTCACAGCCTCTTCAGCGCCCGCGCGCAGGCTGTCGGTAAACTCAAACGCCACAGGCGCGTCATTGCCGCGCTTCAGCCAAGTGCTCGTCACCTCGCCAGCCTCAGCGCCAACCCACGCCGCGCGGCCAAGGCGCACATCAAGACCATCAATCAGCCCCTCTGCGCCAAACCCGGGCACTTCCTGCACAGACTGCAAAGCAAGCGGCGCAACGCCAGCAGCCTTACCAGCGGCCCAGATCGCGCGCGCCAAAGGGTGTGATGAACCCTCGGCAAGGGCCATAGCGAGGGCCATGTCGGCGCGGCTTAACGCGTCGCCATTCGTAAGCTCTGGTGCGCCCTCTGTCAGGGTGCCTGTCTTGTCAAAAACGACGGTGTCCACCTGCGCCAGACGCTCCAGCGCGGTCTCATGCTTGATCAACATCCCCTTGCGAAAGAGCTTACCACTGGCCGCCGTGGTCACGGCAGGCACAGCCAGCCCAAGCGCACAGGGGCAGGTGATGATCAGAACCGCCGCCGCAATATTGAGCGCCACGCGCATATCGCTCGAGTAGAGCAGCCAGCCAAAAAAGGCCAAAGCCGACAGGATATGCACCCCCGGCGCATAGAGCTTCGCCGCAGCATCCGCCAAGGAGGTGTATTTCGAGCGCCCCGACTCAGCGATGGCCACCAAATCCGCCATACGGTGGAGCGATGTTTCCTCGCCCACAGCCGTCGCACGTACTTTGAGCGGGCCTGTAAGGTTCACCTCACCCGCCGAAACACTTTGGCCAACGCCTGCAAAAACAGGCAAGCTCTCACCCGTCAGCAAAGAGCGGTCAAGCTCGCTCTGGCCCTCGATGATCTCGCCATCGACTGGCATGCGCCCACCGGGCCGCACGAGGATAATATCGCCAATAGCCAGCTCTGCGGCTGGCATCTCGCGCTCTTCTCCATTGAGCAGAAGCGTCACGCGCGGCACTTCAAGCGCGGCAAGCTCCTCTGCCGCAGAGCGCGCCACAGCGCGGGTGCGATGGTCAAGATAGCGCCCGGCCAACAAGAAAAACGTGAGCGTCAACGCCGCGTCAAAATAGGCGTGTTCGCCAGACAGCGTGGTTTCCCAAAGTGAGGTGACAAGCGCCAGAAGGATCGCGAGCACAATCGGCACATCCATGTTCAGCCGCCCCGCCCGCAAAGCGCCCCAAGCGCTGCGAAAGAAAGGCTGGCCCGAAAAGGCAATCGTCGGCAGCGTGATCGCCGCCGAAATCCAATGGAACATATCGCGCGTCGCATCCTCGGCCCCTGACCAAACCGAAACGCTCAAAAGCATCACATTCATCGAGGCAAAGCCCGCCACCGCGAGGCGCATCAAAAGCTCACGGCCCGCACGGTCTGTCTGGGTGGCGCTCAACGTTCCAGCGTCAAGCTCGTGGGCTTCATACCCGATATCATCAAGCACCTGCACAAGCTGGCGCGCGGTGACATCTGGGTCGGCCTCAATGGTTGCGCGCTTGAGCGTCAGGTTCACCCGTGCAGTCTTCACACCGGGTTCTGCCGCAAGCCGCCGCTCAACAGCCGCAATACAGGCCGCACAGTGGATCGTGGGCAGCGAGAGCGCCAGCCGTGCATCTTTTTGCGCGGCACGCTCGGCCAGGTCTTCGGCGGCTGGGGCCGCCGAACACGCAGGACAGGCTGACATACTGCTGCTCACGCGCGCCCCCTATCTCTTCACATGCAAAACCAGACGCCGCGAATAGAGCGTGCCGTCTGCTGCAGTGGCCGTCATACGAATGTTCCAGTTGCCTTCTGCCAATGTCACAGGCGTCACAAAGGCGCTGCCATCGTGAGTGAACTCAAGCACAAGATCGTCCTTAACCTGTGTCGCACGCCCCAAGATGGCCTCCATCTCGGTAGGGTAAACAGGCTGGCCGTCAGGGCCGTTCATCACCAGACGCAGCTCACCATCAGCATGGCTTGCGCTCACGGCCCAGCCAAGGGCCTCCTGTGCTGCCTTGCGCTCGTTAAACTGCTGGCTCGCAACATAGGAGTTCTTCACTTCAAGCCCGGGAAAGGTGGCAACGGCATTATAGGCCAACGCCAGATTGACACTGATAATGGTGGTAAATGCCAGCACCACCGTGACAAACATATGCCCGCCCATAAAGCGCCCGGCTTGTGAAACAGACACGCCAATCACAGTCGCTGCCGCAATCCCCCAGAACAGGATCGCAAGAAGAAACGGCAGGATCATCCAGCTATACTCACCAAAGGGCACGCCCAGAGACATCAAGACTTTGTTGATCGTACTGCCCAGCCAGTAGCCACCATACAGGCCAGCGGCATTGGCAATCAGCCCGAGTAGAAAAAGCCCGAGGAAATAGAGGAATCCTTTTCCGTCGGCCTTTGGTGTCGCGATAGCTGCGCTCATCAGTTGTTTCTCCCGTTAAAGATGGTGTCTTTGTAAGCACGCTCACCCGTGGTGATATCTTCAGCCCACAGGCGAATGTCGACACGCTCGCTCTCCGCAGGCTCCGAGCCGGGAGGTGCAACAACATAGGTGCGCACAAGCTGGGTTGTGTCAGCAGGCACAACGATCTCGTCACCCTCAACGCCCTCAAGCTCCAGCGACAAAGACGCATCGCCAACAACATGGACACCAAAGCTGCGCGCTTCGCCATGTTTGTTGAGCAGGCGGATTTCATAGACGTTGCGAATCGAGCCGTCAGACAAGGTTACAAACGTCGGGTTGCGCACAGGTGCCACCGTCATTTCGATATCCGAGCGGATAAACAGCGCCACCACAAGCAAGACACCAACAATCGACCAGAGCGTGGTGTACAGCACAGTCCGAGGGCGCAGAACGTGCTTCCAGATCGGCTTGGGGGCCATGCCTGCACGCTCGTTCGTTTCGTCCGTCAGGGCGATATAGTCGATCAAGCCGCGCGGCTTGCCGATCTTGTCCATGACCTCGTCACAAGCATCAATGCAAAGCGCACAGGTGATACACTCCATCTGCTGACCGTGGCGGATGTCGATCCCCATGGGGCAAACGTTTACACAGGCCATACAGTCAATGCAGTCACCATTGTCTGGCGAGACAACCCCTTTTTGCAGCTTGCCACGCGGCTCGCCACGCCAGTCGCGGTAAGCCACTGTCAGCGTGTCTTCATCAATCATCGCCGCTTGAATGCGGGGCCACGGGCAGGCGTAGATACAGATCTGCTCCCGTGCAAAGCCGCCAAAAGCGAAGGTTGTCCCGGTGAGAATAAGAATGGTGGTGTAGGCCACCGGATGTGCTGTGCCCTGCAGCAGGTTGCTCAAAAGCGTCGGCGCATCCGTGAAATAAAAGACCCAAGCGCCGCCTGTCGCCAAAGCGATCAGGAACCAGCTCACCCATTTTGTCAGCCTGAGGCGCAGTTTCTTGAAGTCCCACTTCTTTTGGCGGTGAAGGCGCAAGCGCGCGTTGCGGTCGCCCTCGATCCAGCGCTCCACCAGAATGAAAAGATCGGTCCACACAGTCTGCGGGCACGCATAGCCACACCAGACACGGCCCAAAGCCGAGGTGAAGAGAAAGAGCCCAAGCCCCGCCATCACGAGCAGGCCCGCCACAAAGTAGAACTCATGTGGCCAGATCTCGATCCAAAGGAAGTAGAAGCGGCGACTCGCCAGATCAATCAGCACCGCCTGATCAGGCAGGCTTGGCCCACGGTCCCAGCGTATCCACGGGGTGATATAGTAGATCCCCAAAGCGACGATCATGATCAGCCACTTCAAATTGCGGAAGTTACCGTAGACCTTTTTAGGAAAAATAGGTTCACGGGCAGCATAGAGACTCGGTGGGGTATTCAATTCAGAATCTGACACGGACTCACTCCGTTAAAGGGTTTTATTCCCCGCCTTTCTCGCAGTCGTAGGCGCATTCCTCTTTGACCTGCATCAAATTTGTATCTTTGAGGTATCTTTTCTTGGCGCAGGCTGTAAAAAGAAATAACCGGTCTTCCTGAAACGCGCGAACAGGACGGAAGCGCCGATACAAAAAACTTTCGTTTATGTTGATAAGGCCGCCGCATCCATACGGCGGCTTTTTCTTTGTGCGTCGCCAAAAGCAGATGCAAAAAAAGCCGAAGGATTTCTCCTTCGGCTTTCTGATTAGTAGAGACACCGGACCTCCAGGAAACGCGCGAACAGGACGGAAGCGCCGGTGTCTCACCCAAGGGCGCGAGCGCCCTCGGATCTCGTGTTACTCGCCGCCACCAAGCTGGTGAACATATGTCGCCACAGCGCGGATTTGCGCCTCGCTCAGACGTTCGTTCCAGTCAGGCATAACGCCATAGCGTGAGTTGTGAACAGTTTCGCTGATGGAGGCGTAGTCGCCGCCATAGAGCCAGATCGCATCCGAGAGGTTTGGCGCCCCTTGTGAGCGGTCGCCCGTACCGTCTTCCATGTGGCAGGCTGCGCAGTTGTCTTCGTAAACAACGGCACCAGCTTCAACCAGAGTGGCGTCTTGGGGCGGGTTCACATTCGGCGTCAGCGACATAACATAGTTTACAACCTGGCTGATTTCTTCTTCTTCAAGAAGCTCGTCGCGGCCAAAAGCAGGCATCTCCGAGTAGCGCGTGTCGTCATCTGTTTCGCTGCGAATGCCGTGCAGAAGCGTCAGGTGGATATCTTCCATGCTGCCGCCCCAAAGCCAGTCATCATCCTGCAGGTTCGGGTAGCCTTTGGCGCCCGCACCGTTTGTCTGGTGACACTGTGCGCACCATGTTTTGAACACGGCTGCACCAGCTGACTTGGCATATTGCTCAAGCTCGGGATCGGTCGCAATCGACGCCAGCTCGACAGTGGCGAGCTTCTCGTTGATTGTGGCGTTCTTGGCTTCAGCTGTGGCAATCTCCTCGGCCACTTGGGCACGTGTCGAAAAGCCCAGATAGCCAGCTGAGGCGCTCTTGATGCCTGGCCACGCCGGATAGGCGATAGAGTACCAGATCGCCCAAACGATACAGGCGTAAAAGATCCAGAGCCACCAGCGTGGAAGCGGGTTGTTAAA
>NZ_CBFHTG010000016.1:0-24271 GCF_965658795.1 Lentibacter sp.
GCGACGGGCTTGACCCTGCGCGCTATGGCGACTGGGAGAAAAAAGGCATCGCTATCGACTTTTGAAGAGGGATTGCGCCCCGGCTGCGCCGGGTCGCGGTGGAGGGGCTTCGCCCCTCTTGGCCTTTGGCCAATTCACCCCAGGATATTTGGGGCAAAAAGAAAGCACAGCTTTTGGGACGCTCAATGTGCTGATCATATTGTATTGGCCATGAATCTGAGATCATGAGACCAGCGCTGACGCCTCATAGGCGACCAGCGGTTTGTTGTTCTTTCGATGCCTTTGCAGAAGTTTGGCGAGTAACTCTGGCTTCTGAACAGTGGGGTGTGCGAGAGGTGCGGCGGGGCAGCCCGACGTAAGCGCAGGAAAGATTGCCATGATTTCGCTGCGCGCAGCCTCGTTCAGGGCCTGAAGCGTATGAGGCCCTGTGTAGAGGCTTTCGGCCAAGGCTCCATTGGCGAAGACAACCTGATGCGTTTCAAAAAGGATGTGAACGTAAGTCACGGGCGCGACGGATGTGACTTGCTCGATGCCAGCAGCTTCGACCAGCTTGATGGCATGAACAAAGACCTCCTTTTGCCCGAACATGCGCTCTGCGATTTTGGAAACAAGCAGAATACGATGTTGCGGCGAGACCAGAAGATCCGAGTGCGGTATTCCCGCGCCCAGAGCACCAGCACAAATGCGCACCGGTTTCAGATGTGGTGAGGCAATAAGCTGTGCAGAGGACAGCTGGTGCTTGCCGATCCAGACCACCTTCTGCGCCCCGTCGCGGGCTGTCATGACAGAATCACCCGCCTGCAGCGTTCCAATTTTTTTGGTCGCCCGTTGGTGTGCGCACCAATGTCGTGTCGCAGCAACAAACCACCTTGTTTGTGATGGTGTTGTTGAAGTTTGCTTGGCTGTACCGGTCGTTGAATGTGGTGTTGAACGTGCCAAGCGTGATGGAGCTGATTTCGGCGGAGGCGCTGTTGATGTCGTTGACTGTGCCGTCATTGACCAAGATCGCCTGTGTGCCGTTGGACAGGGTGATCAACTCCAGTGTCACGCTTGCGGTTGATCCGTCGGTGAAAGTGATCGTTGAGTTCGTGTAGCGATCATTGTCTGTTTGAGTGGTTGCGGCCTCGTCGGTAAAGTCGCCATCGTCATCGGTATCAACGACGAAGCCATCACCGGCATTCATGGTTGTGTTGCTATCGGTGAGGTTGTTGTTTGTCTGGATGCTGGCAACTTGGCCAAGGTCAGACGCCGTCAGCACCGTGCCCTGTGCTGCCGTGCCCGCAGCACCGAGGGCTGTGGGTAGATAAAATCCGTCGCCAACCAATACTGTCATAGCCGGCCCAAGGTATCTCAGTTTTGTAAACAAACTGAGAACCGGGCTGGTTGTCGGCTTTTTAGAGGCCGAGAACGTCGATCATGTCGTACGCGCCCGGGGATTTGTCCTGGCCCCAGAGCGCGGCCTTGAGCGCGCCGCGGGCGAAAACGGAGCGGTCAGAGGCGATGTGGCGCAGGATGATGCGTTCGCCCATGGCGGCAAACATCACGTCGTGTTCGCCGACAATGTCACCACCGCGGATGGCGGAGAAGCCGATATCGCCGCGTTTGCGCGCCCCTGTGATGCCGTCGCGGCCAGAGTCTGACACATCTTTCAACGCGACTCCGCGCCCTTGGGCCGCGGCTTCGCCGAGCATGAGGGCTGTGCCTGAGGGGGCATCGACCTTTTGGTTGTGGTGGGCTTCGATCACCTCGATGTCGTAGTCTTCATCGAGCGCTGCTGCGACCTTTTTGGTAAGTTGGGTCAGCAGGTTGACCCCGAGGCTCATATTGCCGGCGCGGATGATGACGGCATGGCGGGCGGCGGGGGCGAGCTGTGCGATGTCATCCTCGGACATCCCTGTTGTGCCGATCACGTGGACCGCGCGGGCCTGAGCGGCGAGCGCGGCAAACTCGAGCGTGGCTGCAGGCGCGGTAAAGTCGATGACCGCCTGAGCGCGGGCAAAGCTTGGCAGCGGGTCGTTTTCGACCACAACGCCGATATCGCCCAAGCCGCAGAGCGCCCCGATATCCTGACCCAGAGCCGGGCTGCCCTCGCGCTCTACGGCGCCGACGAGGCGGGCCTTGTCAGACTGCACAACCGTTTTGACGAGCATCTGGCCCATACGGCCTGATGCGCCTGTGATGACTATTCCTGGGAGGTCTGACATGGCTTGGCTCCGGTAAATTCTTGCTGAGCTGCTCATAGCGCAGCCATGGACGCTTGGCAAAGTCTTGCTGAGCGGTTAGGTGCAGGGCATGGCAAAGAACAAGTTTCATGAGGGCGATGGCCCGTCACAAAGACAGTTGCGGGTGGGTGAGCTCATCCGCCGCACGCTTGCGCAGGTTTTGGCGCAGGGCGATATCCATGACCCCGAGCTGAACCGGCTGTCTATGACAGTGGGCGAGGTGCGCTGTTCGCCTGATCTGAAGATCGCGACAGCCTATGTTATGCCTTTGGGTGGCGACGGGCGCGAGAACGCGGTGGAGTATCTTGCGCGCAACAAGCACGAGCTGCGCCGTATGATCGGCAAGAAGGTCGGGTTGAAGTATACGCCTGACCTGCGCTTCAGGCTGGATGTGACGTTTGACCAGATGGATGCCACGCGCGAGATGTTTTCGCGCGATGAGGTGAAGCGTGACTTGGAGGACTAGAGCCTTCAGCGCATCTGTGCTGGCTTTGCTCGCTTCGGGTGCTGCGGCCACACAGTGTGAAGACCGCAGCCACGGCGGCCGCGCCTATACGATCTGCGAAGTTGATGCGGCCCGCGAAGAGCTGCGCCTGTTTCTCAAGGATGAGAACGGCAAGCTGCTTGGGCAGTTTTTTGCTGTGGATGATACGCTCAAGCCCGAGGGCAAGCGCCTTGGCTTTGCTATGAATGCAGGGATGTATCACGAAGATCGCAGCCCTGTGGGCCATTACCGCGAGAATGGCGAAGAGCTGATGCGGGTGATCCCCAATGCGGGGCCAGGCAACTTTGGCCTTTTGCCCAACGGTGTGTTTTGCATCCGTGCGGGGCGGGCTGACGTGATCGAGACACAGCGCTTTTTGCGCGAGGCACCTGATTGTGAGCACGCCACACAGAGCGGGCCGATGCTGGTGATTGACGGGGCGCTGCACCCGCGCTTTTTGCCTGAGAGTGACAGCCGCTTTCTGCGCAACGGGGTGGCGACCAGTGACGATGGCGCGCGCGCTGTCTTCATTATCTCCAACGAGCGTGTGAGCTTTTATGAGATGGCGAGCTTTGTGCGCGACGGGCTGAAGCTGCCGCAGGCGCTTTACTTTGACGGCAACGTGAGCCGCCTCTATGCGCCTGATCTGGGCCGCGCGGATGCGGGGTTTTTGCTGGGGCCGATTGTGGGCGTGGTTGCGCCTGCGGATTGACGCGCCAAACGCGCTGGGCTAGGGCGCTTTTTTGATTTGGGGACAACACATGGGACGCAAACGCAAAGGGCGCGATATTTCGGGCTGGCTCGTGGTCGATAAGCCTGCCGGGCCGACATCAACCGCTGTGGTCAACAAGGTGCGCTGGGCGCTGGGCGCGGCCAAAGCGGGCCATGCGGGCACGCTTGACCCTGACGCAACAGGTGTTTTGGCTGTGGCGCTGGGCGAGGCAACCAAGACGGTGCCTTACATCACCGATGCGCTCAAGGCCTATGTCTTTGATGTGAAGCTTGGCGAAGCGACCAACACGGATGATGCCGAAGGCGAAGTGATTGCCACCTCTGATGCACGGCCAACGGATGCCGAGATCAAGGAAGCGCTTTTGCAGTTTGTCGGCGATATTGAGCAGGTTCCGCCGAAGTTCTCCGCCGTAAAGGTCGATGGTGAGCGCGCGTACAAGCTGTCGCGTGCGGGTGAAGATGTCACCCTTGAGGCGCGGCCGCTGTTTGTGGATGAGTTGACTATGGTCGAGCGCACAGACGTTGACCATGTGAAGCTTGAAATGGTCTGTGGCAAGGGCGGCTATGTGCGCTCTATTGCCCGCGATCTTGGCGAGGCGTTAGGCTGTAAGGGGCATGTTTTGCGCCTGCGGAGAGTCTGGTCCGGGCCGTTTGAGGCCGAAAACGCCCTGACATACGAGCAGATCGAAGAGCTGGCCAAAACGCCCGAGCTGGACGGCCATGTGCAGCCACTCGAGATCGGCCTTGCCGATTTGCCCGAGGTGAAGGCCACCGCCGAGGGCGCGGCCAAGCTGCGCAATGGTAACCCCGGAATGGTCTTTGCCAGTGATGTTGACTATGGCGACGAATGTTGGGCCAGCCTTGACGGCAAGGCCGTTGCCGTGGGTGTCTATAAAGCGGGTGAGTTGCACCCGAGCCGTGTGTTTAACCAGTGAGGGGCGTGATGCCACCCGTGATGAAATCAAAGTTGTTTCTGGGCTTTTGCGCGGTGCTTGTTGCGCTGGCCATAGGCTTTGGCGCAGCCCAGATGCGCGGCCACGAAGGCCATATGCACGGGCAGAACCACGGTGCAGAGCACAGTCATGACACGGTGAATATGCCGGGCCTCAAGGGGCGCAACGCGACCGAGGCAGAGAGCGAAGAGCTTGCGGTTATGTTTCGCCGTTTTGAAGAGATCACCCGCACGGTGGAAAACCTGCCTGACGGGATCCGCACTGTTACCTTTGCCAGCGATGAAGAGCTTATGGGCGTGGTGGCGAGCCATGTGATCGGGATGATCGACCGTGTTGATATGGGCAGCGACCCCGAGGTGATTATCCAGTCGCCGACGCTCGACATTCTGTTTGAGCGGCGCGCAAGTATTGTGACCGAGATGGACATGACCGATGACGGCATTGTCGTGATCCAAACATCGGATGACCCAGACGTTGTTGCTGCGCTCCACACCCACGCTGCCGAAGTGAGCGCGATGGTGGACCGCGGGATGGACGCGGTCCACGAGATGATGGACGCGCGCGGCCGCTAGGGCTAGCGCGCGGGCAGCGGGGTGAACTCGGCGTTGTCGTCAGGTGGGAGTTTGAAGCGGCCATGGGCCCAGTCGCCTGCGCGCCATGCTTCTTTGGCGGCGTCGATCTTGTCGCGCGAAGAGGCGACAAAATTCCACCAGATATGGCGGGACTGGCCGAGCGTTTCACCGCCCAGCATCATCAGCCGTGCGCCTTGCGGCCCTGCTTTTAGCGAGAGCGCATCTCCCGGGCGGAAGACCATCATGCGGCCAGCCTCGAAGGTGTCGCCAGCGACGGTCACGCTGCCTGAGGTGACGTAAACACCGCGGTCTTCATGGTTGTCTGGCAGGGGTATAGCGGCGTTGGCCTCGAGCACGACATCGGCATAAAACATCTCCGAGAAGGTTTTGGTGGGTGCAACCTCGCCCCAGGCGTTGCCAAGGATAAGGCGCACCTGCTTGCCCTCTCCCTCCAGAAAGGGCAGCGCCTCTTTGGGGTGGTGCTCAAAGCCTGCGTTGGTGTCTTCGTCTTTTTCGGGCAGTGCCACCCATGTCTGGATACCAAACAGGTCGCTCCGGCCTGTGCGCGTATCTTCAGAGGTGCGCTCGGAGTGGGTGACTCCGTTGCCAGCTATCATCCAGTTGACCTCGCCTGGGTAGATCATCTGGTTGGTGCCAAGGCTGTCGCGGTGCTGGAACTCGCCTTTGTAGAGATAGGTCACGGTGGCGAGGCCGATGTGCGGGTGGGGGCGCACGTCAATGCCCTGACCTGTCAGGAATTCGGCGGGGCCCATCTGGTCAAAGAAGATAAAGGGGCCGACCATCTGCCGCTTGGGCGAGGGAAGGGCGCGGCGCACCTCGAAGCCGCCCAGATCCCGCGCGCGGGGGATGATGAGCGTGTCGATGGCGTCAACAGCGCTGCCTTTGGGGCAGTGGGGATCTAGGGTTGGGTTCCAGCTCATTTCGGGGCCTCATTCTCACGCGTTTACATGGCATGAGAGTGGGCTTGAGGGCGGTTTTGCGCAACGTCTGGAAATGCACAGGTTCTGTGCGCGCCTAGAAGATGAGCCCCCATATGATTGGCAAGAGCAGGGCCGTGGCCAGTGCGTTGAGGCCCATGGCGAGGCCAGAGAACGCGCCTGCGGTTTCGTTCACTTGCAGGGCGCGGGCCGTGCCGATGCCGTGGCTGGCTGTGCCGATGGCCAGACCGCGCGCGCGCCAGTCTTTCACGCCCACAAGGTTGAGCAGGAAGGGGCCGAACATGGCCCCGAAGATGCCTGAGACGATGACCAGAACAGCGGTGAGCGAGGGCAAGCCCCCCAGCTCTTCCGCGATGCCCATGGCCACGGGGGCGGTGACAGACTTGGGCGCGATCGAGGCGAGAAGTGCCTCACTGCTGCCTGCAAACCAGAGCACCGCTACGGCAGAGGCCACGGCGGCGAGCGACCCTGTCAACATGCTGGCGCCAATGGCGAGCCAAGAGGCGCGCACGTGGTGCCACTGACGATAGAGCGGAATGGCCAGCGCGACTGTGGCGGGGCCAAGCAGGAAGTGAACAAACTGCGCGCCCTCAAAATAGGTGAAATAGTCGGTGCCAGTGAGTGTGAGAACGAGCACAACAAGCGCGACAGCGCCAAGCACAGGGTTGAGCAGAGGGTTGCGACCGCCCTTTTCAAACAGATAGCTTGCGGCCTGAAAGGCGGCGAGCGTGAGCGTGAGGTGAAAGAGCGGTGAGGCGGAAAGGTAGACCCATGTTTCGGCAAGGTTATTCACTGCGCTCTCCCTTGCTGAGAAGCCGCATCATCAGCGCGGTGATGACGATGGCGGCAGAGGTGCTGAGCGCAACCGCAATCGACAGCGGCACGAGCGCTTCGGAGAGCAGTGCGACGTGCATGATCACGCCTGTGCCAGCGGGCACAAACAGGAGCGACATATTGCGCAAGAGCCCATCCGCCGTGCTTCCGAGCGCTTCGGGCACATGGCCCCGTATAAGCAGGAAGCCAAAGAGAAAGGCCATACCCACAACAGGCCCCGGCACAGGCAAGGCGAGCGCTTTGACGACAAGTTCGCCCAAGAGCTGGCAGGTGAGAATAAGAGTGAGATAACCGATCATGCGCGCCTCCTAGAGCGTTCCGTCTTTAAGGTAAAATAAGTGCATTGCCAATGTCCCGAGAAGGCGCAGCCTGACAGGGTATTGGTAATTCATCTTGAAGACGGGGCGCTCAAAGGGCCTCACTTTACGCAAGGCCCACTCGGGCGCAAGGGTCACTCTGCGGCTTGGAGCACCTCTTTGGCGTTGAACGTGAAGAGCGTTTCGCCATTGATGGTGTAGCCGTTGATCAGCTCGGCGGCGCGGGGGCTGGTGAGCCAGTATTCCAGCTTCAGCGCGAGGTCGTGTTTTACGTGGCCGTGCCTCTCTGGGTTTACGGGCAGAAAGGCGTATTGGTTGAACAAGACAGGGTCGCCCGCAAAGAGAAGCGCAAGGTCTGCCTTGTTGCCAAAGTTGAGCCAGCTTGCGCGATCTGCCAGCACATAGGCATTGAGGCCTGCGGCTGTGTTGAGCGTGGCGCCCATGCCAGCGCCTGCTTCATTGTACCAATCGGGCGTGCGCTGTGCCTCGGCGACACCTGCGCTGGCCCACAGCGAGAGCTCCTTTTTATGGGTGCCGCTGTCATCTCCGCGCGAGGCAAAAGGCGCTTTGCGGTTTGCGATATTCACCAGCGCCGCTGTGGCGGTCTCGACGCTTTTTATCTGGGCGGGGTCGTCTGATGGGCCAATGACGACAAAGTCGTTATACATAATCTCGCGGCGGTGGGTGCCGTAGCCGCCAGCAAGAAAGGTGTCTTCTGCTGTGCGCGAATGCACAAGGATCGCATCGACATCGCCTGCCTCGCCAAGGCGGATGGCCTGACCTGTGCCCACAACAATAAGCTGCACCTCAAGGCCTGTCTCTTTGGCGATCTCGGGGAGGAGAATGTCTGATAGACCCGAATTGTGGAACGAGGTTGTGACAGCCACTTTGAGGCTGTCGGCGGCGAGGGCGCTGGCCGAGGCAAGGAGCGCTGCGGCGGTAACAAGTATACGAATCATAGAACGAGGTCTCCATTGAGAAAGGCTTGCGCCTCGGGTGCTGTGGGCGCTTCAAAGAAGCGGGGTGCTGGCGCGGTTTCGACGATATGCCCTTTGTTGAGAAAGAGCACATCACTTGCCAAGCGGCGGGCTTGGCCAAGGTCGTGTGTGGCCATGAGAATGCGCGTGCCGCTTTCGCGGGCGGCGAGAATGAGGCGCTCGATATCGCGGGTCGAGGCGCCATCAAGGTTGGCGCAGGGTTCATCGAGAAACAGGAGCTGTGGCGCGCGGATGAGGGCGCGGGCCAGCGCCAGTTTTTGCCGCTCACCCCCAGAAAGCTGGCTGGCGCGCTGGTGTTCGTGGCCGGCAAGGCCAAGCTTTTTGAGCCATGTTAGAGCCTGTTTTTCAGCCTCGGCGCGCTTTGTGCCATGGGCTGTGAGCGGATATGTCAGGTTGCCCAGAACCGAGCGGCGCAGCATGACAGGGGTTTGGAAAACAAAAGCCTGATGGGCAAAAGCCACCTCGCGCGGCGCGGCATAGCGCACGCGGCCCGTGCCGGGGCGCTCTAGGCCGTGAAGCATCCGCAGAAGTGTGCTTTTGCCTGCGCCATTGGGGCCAAGGACAATGGTGAGGCCCGCTGTGCCAAGCTCGAGGTCGATGGGCCCAAGCAGGCGCTTGCCGCCGCGCTCGACCGTTGCGCCTGTCACTTTGAGGGGGAGGATGCTTACCATCTGTCGCGCACCTCTGTGCCAGAGAGCATGTGCAACGCGAGGTTCACCGCGACGGCGAGGCCGATGAGCACAAAGCCGAGGCCTATCGCGAGGGCAAAGTCGCCCTTGGAGGTTTCAAGCGCGATGGCCGTTGTCATCACGCGGGTGACGTGGTCGATATTGCCGCCCACAATCATGATTGCGCCGACTTCGCCGATACCACGGCCAAAGCCGGCCAGCGCAGCCGTGAGCAGGGCGCGGCGGCTATCCCAGAGAAGTGTTTTGATACGCTGGCTGCGGGTTGTGTTGAGCGAGAGCAGCAGGTCGTGGTATTCGGCCCAGAGATCGCGGATCGACTGATGGGCGATGCTGGCGATGAGGGGTGTGAGGATGACCACCTGCGCGATGATCATGGCCCAAGGCGTAAAGAGCAGCCCCAAAACGCCGAACGGCCCTGCACGCGACAGCAAGAGGTAAACGACAAGGCCGACCACAACAGGTGGCAGGCCCATGAGCGCGTTGAGAATCGCGATCACGAGGCGGCGGAAGCGGTAGCGCGACACAGCCAGCCAAGCGCCGAGCGGCAGGCCTATGAGCGCGGCGATGGCGACGGCAGAGCAGGTCACAAGCAAGGAGCGCGCCGCGATCTCGTAGAGATCGGGGTCAAACGTGACGATCAGCCAGAAAGCGGCTTGTATGCCGTGCCATATTTCGAGCATGGGCTCTCCTTTACACCTGCATAGTGGCGCGCGGGGAGAGAGACCATGGGGCTGATTACGGATAAGCGCTTTTCAATTGCGACATCATGCGAGAGATTGGCCCTGATAAGTTTCGGATAGGAAAACCATGGCGATGATGCCCCATATTGCTCCGATTGGAACCGAGGGCTACCTCGTGCGTTTTGCCGACCGCTTGGATGATGTGGCGAACAAGGCGCTTGTCGGGTTTGCTGCGGCGCTCGAGGCCGAGGCTGTGGTGGGCATTGCGGAAATTTCGACTGCGCTGGCCTCGGTCTTTGTGCGCTTTGATGTGGGGCAGATTGCGCGGGCCGATCTGGTTGCGCGGCTTGAGGCGCTTTTGGCCAGCCGTGACTGGCTTGTCGCGGCCGAGAGCGGCGCAGCGCGGCTCTGGCGCGTGCCGACGCTTTATGGTGGTGCGGCGGGGCCACAGCTTGGTGAGGTTGCCAATCTTGTTGGTGTTTCTGAAGAGGCAGCCGTGCGCGAGCTGAGCGCTGCGCGGGTGCGGGTGCTGGCGATCGGCTTTGCGCCTGGCCAGCCTTATCTCGGGATGTTGCCTGAGCGTTGGGACGTGCCGCGCCAGACCGAGCTGAGCCCGCGCGTGCCGCAGGGTGCGCTTGTGTTGGCGGTGCGGCAGTTCAACCTTTTTGCCAACGAGACGCCCACGGGCTGGCGGCATATTGCGACCACACATATGAAGCTTTTTCGGCCTGATGTGGCACAGCCTTTTACGCTGCGGCCCGGTGACGAGCTGATCTTTCCGGCGGTATCAGAGCATGATTGGGCCGCATTAGAGACGGATCCGTTGGGTGGGGCACGGCTTGAGGAGCGTGGTGATGCCTGAGCTGACGTTGCACCAGATTGGCCCCAATGCGAGCCTGCAAGACCTGGGCCGCGCGGGCTATTTGCGCTTTGGTCTGTCGCGTGGCGGGGCGATGGACCGTATCGCCATTCTGGAAGCGGCTGCGCTTTTGGGCCAAGGGCTTGAGCTGGCGGCCATTGAGCTGCCGAGCGCGCCTGTGAAGCTGAGCGTGGATGCGCCACAGCGTATCGCACTGACGGGTGCGCCGATGATGGCGGAGGCCAGTGGGCGCCTCTTGCAATGGGGCGCGAGCCATAGGCTTGAGGCTGGTGACGTGCTTTCTCTGAGGCCGACGGGGCGGGGGCTTTACAGCTATGTTGCCTTTGGCGGTGCGTTAGAGACTGATTTGGCGCTTGGTCGCCGCTCTGCGCATTTTACCGGTGGGCTTGGTCAGGCGCTGGTGGCAGGTGATGTTTTGCAGCTGGCTGAGGATAGGAAGCTGGCAGAGCCTGCGCGCCTTTTGAAGCCCGACACCCGCTTTGATGGCGGGCGTATTCGCTTTGTCACGGGGCCGCAGACGGCGCTTTATAGCGCTGAGACACTGGCGGCGTTCACGCAAGCGCGCTTCACCAAAAGCACCCATGCCAACAGGCAGGCGGCGAAGCTTGAGCACAGTGGCGCGCCTTTTTCTGCCGAGGGGCAGCTTGGCGTTGTGTCGGAGGTGATTGTGCCCGGCGACATCCAGATGACGGGGCAAGGCGAGCCGTTTGTGCTGCTGGCCGAGCAACAGACGATGGGAGGCTACCCGCGCATTGGCGCGGTGATCCCGCAGGATATTGCGCGCGTGGCACAGGCGAGCGCGGGCGCTGAGCTATGGTTTGAGCGCATATCGCTGGAAGAGGCGGATGCGCTCTATGTGCCCGAAAGCGTGCTTTTACGCAGGATTAGAGACACATCTGAGCGGCTCTTGCGCGATCCGGCAGAGATGAACGACCTGCTCGGCTATCAGCTGATCAGCGGGATGATTACAGGGCAGGAGGACTAGGCCATGGTTACGAAGGTAGATTTGAACTCAGACATGGGTGAGGGTTTTGGCTCTTGGACGATGGGCGACGATGCGGCGCTGCTGGATGTGATCACCTCGGCCAATATTGCCTGTGGCTTTCATGCGGGCGACCCTGATGTGATGGCCAAGACCATGCGGCTGGCGGCCAAGAACGGTGTGGGCATTGGCGCGCACCCGGGCTTTGCCGACCTGAAGGGCTTTGGGCGGCGGCGGCTCAACATTGGTGCCGAAGAGCTGGGCAACCTCATCGCCTATCAGCTTGGGGCGGCTCAGGGTATGGCCGCGAGCGTGGGTGCAAAGGTGCGCCACTTCAAGCTGCATGGGGCGCTTTCCAATATGTGCTCCGAAGATGCCAGCCTTGCACGCACTTGTTATGAAGCGGCGCTACGGGTGGACCCTGACATTATCCTGATGGTGCTCTGCGAAACGGCGCAGCAGAAAGTTGTGACGGATCTGGGCGCAAACTGGGCTGGAGAGATTTTTGCCGACCGCGCCTATGAGGATGATGCGACGCTCGTGGACCGAAGCAAGGCAGGCGCTGTGCTGCACGACGCTGATGTGGCGGCGGAGCGGATTCTGACGATGCTGCGCGAAGATGCGATTGTTGCGGAAAGCGGCAAGCGCATTCCTGCCAAGATCGACACGATCTGTTTGCACGGCGACACGCCTGAGGCCGTAACCATGGCCCGCGCGCTGCGCGAAAAGCTGAGCGCTGCGGGTGTGTCACTGGCGCAATTCTGAAGACAGAACGCCGCGCTCCTGAGGGCCTCGGGAGCGCGTTGGGCTTTAGCTCAACAGGCCTGCGTGGCGCAGGGCGTCATCAAGCTGTTTGGCGGTCGCATCGCTCACCGCGAGGAGCGGCAGGCGCACCTCGGCGTTGCAGAGACCAAGGCGGGACATGGCGTATTTTGCGCCCGCAACACCCGGCTCTTTGAAGATGGCGATGTGCAGCGGCATCAGCTTGTCTTGGATTTCAAGCGCTGTGGCGTAGTCGCCCGCGAGTGTTGCAGCCTGAAATGCGGCGCAGAGCTTGGGCGCGACGTTGGCTGTGACCGAGATGCAGCCTGTGCCGCCGTGTGCGTTAAAGCCCAGCGCTGTTGCGTCTTCGCCAGACAGCTGGATGAAGTCCTTGCCGCAGGTCATGCGCTGGAGCGGTACGCGGCTCAGGTCGCCTGTCGCGTCTTTGACGCCCACGATGCGTTCAAGCTTGGCCAGCTCGCCCATGGTTTCGGGTGACATATCGACAACCGAGCGACCGGGGATGTTGTAGATGATGATGGGCAGTGAGCAGCAGTCATGCACAGCGCGGAAGTGGGCGATGAGGCCCGCTTGCGTGGGTTTGTTGTAATAGGGCGTAACCACAAGGATACCGCTGGCCCCTGCCTTTTCGGCGGCTTGCGCCAGGCGGATGGATTCGAGCGTGTTATTGGAGCCGGCGCCCGCAATAACGGGCACGCGGCCAGCGGCGGCCTCAACCACAATTTCGACAACCTTGTCATGCTCAGAGTGCGTGAGCGTAGGGCTTTCGCCCGTGGTGCCGACGGGCACGAGGCCGTGGCTGCCTTCGCCAATGTGCCATTCGACCAGTTGTTTAAGTGTATCAACATCCAGTGCGCCGTTTTTGAACGGCGTGACCAATGCAGGCATAGATCCTTTGAACATGATACGCTCCTTTAACTTCATTGTTTCGCAGCGCCGCCTTTCGTGATTGGAGGGGCGCAGGTTTGCAAGGTATGGTGGGCCTGTTCTATCCTGTCTCATAAGGGAAAATGCAAGAGATGTTTCGAGTTGCCGCCGTTCTTTTGAGCCTTGTTGTGCCACCCTCTGCTGTTGTGGCCGAGGCCATGACAGCGCCGCGCCCTCTGAGCAGCGCGCTGCAAGCCGCGGGTCGGGGGGACTGGGCAAAGGCTGACTTGCTCGCGGCAAAGGCTGCGCCAGAAGCGCGTGTTCTTGTGCAGTGGTCAAAGCTGCGCGCAGGCGAGGGCAGCGCAGCCGAAGCTCTGGCATTTTTGCGCGATTACCCGCACTGGCCGGGCCTTGAGCGGCTTGGCCGCCAGAGCGAAGAGACGTTTGCGGGGGCAACACAGGCTGAGCGGCTGGCCTTTTTCAAGCGCCACACGGCACAGACCAACAGGGGGGTGCTGAGCTTTGCCGAGGCCTTGTATGCCGCGGGTGAGGTGGGCGAGGCCGAGGCGACGCTTGTTATGGCGTGGCGCAGTTTTGATATGGATGAGGCGCTTCAGGCGGAATATCTGGAGAAATACGCAACGCTTCTGAAGCCGCACCACGAGGCGCGGCTTGATATGGCGCTTTGGCGCGGGCTCTCTGACGACGTGCGCCGCATGTTGCCTTTGGTGAGTGAGGCCGAGCGCGCATTGGCCGAGGCGCGCCAAGGCTTGCGGGCGGGCGCACGCGAACCTGATGTTTTGCTGGCGGCTGTGCCCAAAGCCTTGCGCGGGCATCCCGGGCTTGCCTACGAAGAGTTCCTCTGGACCTATCACAACGGCAGCAAAAGCGGTGCTGTTGAATTGATGTTGGAGAGCAGCGCAGCAGGCAACCTTGGTGAACCGTTGCGCTGGTCGGGCTGGCGGCGCAGCCTTGTGCGACAACTCATGCGCGAAGGCGACGCCGAGACAGCGTATAAGCTCGCGACAAACCACGGGCTGCACGACGGCAGCGCCTACGCTGACCTTGAGTGGCTGGCGGGATATCTGGCATTGCGCAAGCTGGACAATGCCGCGCTTGCTTTGCCGCATTTTGAACGGATGCGCGAAACGGTTGAATCTCCCATCTCTTTGGGGCGGGCTGGATTCTGGAAAGGCGAAGCCTTGGCCAAACTGGGCCGCACCGACGAAGCGCAGGCGGCCTATAAAGCAGGTGGTGAACACCAGACAAGTTTCTACGGGCTTCTGGCGGCGGAGCGGGCCAATATAGGCTCTGATATTGCCCTAAAGGGGGCTGAGTACTTCCCCGCGTGGCAAGAGGCCGGGTTTGCGCAGAGCGATCTTGCGCGCATTGTAGAGCTGGCTGTGAAGAACAATATGCTCAGTCTGGCGGAACAGTTTCTTCTTGCGATGGCGCAGGATGCTGACCGCACAACACTGGGTCAGCTTGGCAACTTTGCCATCGACCTTGGCGCGCCGCATTTGGCTGTGATGCTGGGTAAAGAGGCTGCTGGCCGCGGGATTGTTTTGCCTGCGCATTACTATGCGCTGCACCCGATGAAAGACATGGCGCTGCCTGTGCCCATGGAAATGGCGCTGGCGATTGCGCGGCGGGAGAGCGAATTTGACCCGAGCGTCGCCAGCGGCGTGGGTGCGCTTGGCTTGATGCAGGTGATGCCTGCCACCGCCGAGGAAGTGGCTGGCGGACTTGGGCTTGCCTACGAGCGCAGCCGTGTGCTGGCGGATTGGCCCTACAACGCGACGCTGGGTGCGGCCTATTTGGCCACGCTGTCAGAGCGCTATGACGGCAATGTTGTGATGATGTCGGCGGCCTATAATGCGGGCCCCTCGCGGCCCGACCGCTGGATGCGCGAGCGGGGCGACCCGCGCAAAGGCGAGATGGAGGTTGTCGACTGGATCGAGAGCATCCCCTTTAACGAGACGCGCAACTATGTGATGCGCGTGGCTGAAAGCCTGCCTGTCTACCGCGCGCGGTTGGGTAAGCCTGCCCACCCTGTGCCGTTTAGCCAGGAGCTGGTTGGAGCAACCTTGCGCGTGACGAACTAGGCGTCTTCTTGGGCTTTGGCGCGGGCGCGCCAGAGTGTGAAGAGGCCTGCACAGACAACCACAATCGCGCCGATGGCAACGTTGAGCTCGATGCTTTCGCCAAAGACCAAGACGCCGATAAAGCTGACGAAGACGAGCTGGAGGTAGGCGAACGGCTGGACTGCGCTGGCCTCGGCAGCCTCGTATGTTTTGATCAGCAGCCAGTGGCCAAGCGCGCCTGTGACACAGAGGGTCGCCATCCAGACCCAGTCAGATTGCACCATCGGCTCCCAATAGCTGAAGCCAATCGCTGTCATCATCACGGAGCCTGACACACCCGTCCAGAAAAACGAGGTGGCGGCGGTGTCTTTGCGCGAGGCGAAGCGGGTGAGCAGCCCGTAAAGCGCAAAGAGAAAGGCGGCAGCGAGGGGGACGATGGCCGCAGGGGAAAAGACGCCAAACCCAGGTTTGAGGATAATCAATACACCGACAAAGCCGATAAAGATTGCTGTCCAGCGGCGCCAGCCGACAACCTCGCCCAAGATCGGGCCGGACAGGGCCGCGACGAGCAAGGGATAGCTTGTGAAAACAGCGTGTGATTCGATGAGGCCAAGGAGGGTAAACGCGTAGATCATCACACAGATTTCGGTGGCGAGGATGAGCCCGCGAAAGATCTGCAGCAAGGGCTGCTCTGTGCGGGCTGCGGCGCGGATGCCGCCTGCCTTGCGATAGGCGATTGTTGTGACAAAAGCGGCAAAGAACCAATAGCGGATCATCACTACCATGAGCACGTTATACTCGCTGGCGAGGTGTCGGGAGATGCCGTCTTGTACCGCAAAAACAAAGGTCGTGGCGATCATCAGCCAGACGCCGAGGCGGGTGTTGTTGGAGCTGGCCATGTGCTTAGGGCATCCTTGCGACTGTCATGTGGCGTTTGCGCCCAAAGCCTGTACGGCGCGTGACTTCAAAGCCGGAGTCGGCGAGGGCACGGCGCACAAAGCCTGCGGCGGTATATGTGGCCACAGTGCCTTTGGGGGCGGTTTGAGCGGCTATCTGAGCCATGAGCGAGGCTTCCCAAAGCTCGGGGTTTTTGGCTGGGGCGAAGCCGTCCAGAAACCACGCATCAGCTTTTTGGGCCATGGTAGAGACTGTTTTGCGCGCATCGCCAAGGATCAGCTGGAAGCTTAGATCATCTGTTTCAAAATCGGTGGCGCCATTTTGCCAGTGTGGCGCCAGCTCTGCGCTGAGATCGGCGAGCGTGGGAAAGGCGGCTTGGGCGGTGAGCATATCTTCGGCCAGCATCGGGAAGGCCTCAAAGCTGGTGAAGTGGAGCTTGCCGCTTTGCTGCGTGTCGCGCCAGAGTTTGAGTGTGGCCAGCAAGTTGAGCCCTGTGCCAAAGCCGAGTTCGGCGATGTGAAACCCGTCACAGAACCGCGCGGGCAGTTCGTTGCCGTCCAGAAAGACATAGGCTGTCTCTTCCAGCCCGTTCTCGAGGCTGAAATAAGGGTCATCAAACCGCTGGGAGACAGGCACTTGGCCATCACGCCATGTAAGCTCGGCTGGCTGGTTCATTTGGGGTAAATCCGATAGAGACGTCGTCAAACGACCATGCAACCAGTGTAAGGGAATGGCAAGGATGGACATAACGGTGCGCGGCGCTGGGATTTTCGGGCTTTCGGTGGCTTGGGCCTGCCTTGAGCGGGGCGCGCGTGTGCGTGTCATTGACCCGAATGGTGTCGGTGGTGGCGCCAGCGGGGGGATCGTCGGAGCGCTTGCGCCGCATGTCCCCGAGAACTGGAACGAGAAGAAAGAATTCCAGTTTCAGAGCTTGATTGGGGCCGAGGCCTTTTGGAACAATGTAGCTCCTTGGGCAGGCGTAGAGACAAGTTATGCCCGCACCGGGCGTGTTCAGCCTCTGGCAGACGACCGCGCTGTGGAGCTGGCACAGGCGCGCGCCAAGAGCGCTGAAGCGCTGTGGCGCGGTGAGGCGGAGTGGCGGGTTGTAACGGCTGAGGCTTTTGCTGGGCCTCTGCCCGAAAGCCCGACAGGGCTGTATGTGCACGACACGCTGACAGCGCGGATGTTTCCACGACAAGCCTGCAAGGCCCTTGCGGCGGCGATTGTTGCGCGCGGGGGCGAGCTTGCGCTTGCGGGCGAAGATGTGGGGCAGACCGTTTGGGCGACGGGTGTGCACGACCTTCTACAGCTTTCTGAGCACTTTGGAAAACCTGTGGGAAATGCAGTGAAGGGGCAGGGCGCGCTGCTGGCGTATGATATGCGTGAAGGGCCACAGATTTTTGCCAATACGGTTCATATGGTGCCGCATTGGAACGGGACTGTTGCGATTGGCTCAACCAGCGAACGCGAATTTACCGAGGCCGGCAGCACCGATGCACAGCTCGATGTGGTTTTGGAAAAGGCCTATGCGGCTGTGCCTGCCTTGCGCGGCGCACAGGTTGTTGAGCGTTGGGCCGGCCTGAGGCCGCGCGCGAAAAGCCGCGCGCCGATGCTTGGGCGGCATCCGCTCTATGAGGGCGCCTTTATTGCGAACGGCGGGTTCAAGATCGGGTTTGGTATGGCTGTGAAGGTGAGTGAGGTGATGGCTTCGCTTGTACTGGACGGGGTTGATACTGTTCCTGCCGAATTCACCCCTGAGGCCTCGCTTTGACGGCGGTGGAAACGCGAGCTGTGTAAAGCCTATCGTTACTTTTTTGTGCCAAGGCTTGAGCGTGTTTTTTGCCCGCGTTGACAGGAGCGTGGGCCACTGCGACAACAAAATAAAAGCGTATGTTAAAGAGGGCAGTTTTATGAAGATCGCGATGATTGGCACAGGATACGTGGGCCTTGTTTCGGGCGTTTGTTTCTCCGATTTCGGGCATGATGTGGTTTGTGTTGATAAAGACCCTGCCAAGATCGAGATGCTGGAACGCGGCGAAGTGCCTATTTTCGAGCCCGGGCTCGATGTGCTTTTGGCCAAGAACGTGGCTGCGGGGCGGCTCTCTTTTACCACAAATCTGCAAGAGGCTTTGGTCGATGTCGAGGCGGTGTTTATCGCGGTTGGGACACCAACGCGGCGCGGCGATGGCCACGCCGACCTGACCTATGTGATGGCTGCCGCAGAAGAGGTGGCGCGGGCGTTGACGGGCTATGCTGTCATTGTCACCAAGTCGACCGTGCCTGTGGGCACAAACCGCCAAGTCAAACAGGCGGTGCGCAAAGCAAACCCCAAGCTGGAGTTTGACGTGGCTTCCAACCCCGAGTTTCTGCGCGAAGGTGCGGCGATTGATGACTTTATGAAGCCTGATCGTGTGGTGCTTGGGGTCCAGTCGGCGCGCGCGGACGAGATCATGCGAGAGGTGTACCGCCCGCTTTTCTTGCGTGATTTTCCGATTGTCACGACCGACCTTGAGAGTGCGGAGATGATCAAATATGCGGCCAATGCTTTTCTGGCGACGAAGATCACATTTATCAACGAGATTGCGGCGCTCTGTGAGCGCACGGGTGCGGATGTGAAGCAAGTGGCCAAAGGGATCGGCCTTGATGGCCGCATTGGGAACAAGTTTCTTCATGCGGGGCCAGGGTATGGCGGATCATGTTTTCCCAAGGATACAAAAGCGTTGGCGCGGATCGGGCAGGAAAACGGCCTGCCTATGCAGATCACCGAGACGGTCATCAAGGTGAACGAAGAGATGAAAGACCGTATGATCCAGAAGCTGTTGGACCTTGCCGAAGGAAGCTTCAACGGTAAGATTGTTGCGGTGCTGGGTGTAACCTTTAAGCCCAACACAGATGATATGCGCGCGAGCCCTGCGCTTAAGATTGTGCCAGCGCTGATTGGTGGTGGGGCGAAAGTGCGCGTCGTTGACCCGCAAGGGCGGCACGAGGGCGAGGCGCTCTTGCCTGGGGTTCAGTGGGCCGAGGATGCCTATAAGGCAGCGCAGAACGCGGATGTGATGGTGATTTTGACGCAGTGGAACGAGTTTCGCGCACTGGATCTCAAGAAGATTGCGAAGAAGATGAACACGCCAAAACTGGCTGATTTGCGCAATATCTATTCAGAGCAGGATGCCAAAAAAGCTGGGTTTGACGCTTATGTTTCGATTGGCCGTCGCGATTATTTTCGACAGGATTAAACAGACATTGGCGCGCTGGCCTTTTCGGCCTGTGCGGTGTCTCGTGTGATCCAGCGCATGACTGTCGAGCGGGCGATGCTCTCATCATAGAGTTTGACAGCGCTGCGAATGTCTCTGATGGCGTTTGCCACTTCGATCTCTGACAAGGCGCTTTCCTGCACCCTCAGGATCTTTGGGTGTGGGGTTGTGAGCATGTCTGATGAGATCAGAAGTTCTTCATGCAGCTTCTCGCCGGTGCGCAGGCCTGTGACTAGAATTTCGATATCGCCATGTGGGGTCTCGTCGTCTTTGACGATGTAGCCGGAGGCTTCGATCATCTGGCGCGCGAGTTTCGCGATTGGTACAGGCTCGCCCATATCAAGTACGAACACGTCGCCACCGCGAGAATAGGACGCAGCAAGGAGAACGAGGCGGGCTGCTTCGGAGATTGTCATGAAATAGCGTGTGACTTCGCTATGTGTCAGGGTCACAGGTCCGCCGCGGGCGATCTGCTCTTTAAAGAGGGGGATCACCGAGCCTGACGAGCCGAGCACATTGCCAAAGCGCACCATGGAAAAGCGCGTGCCAGTGCTGCGGGAGGCAAGGTCTTGCACGACAAGTTCGGCAAGGCGTTTGGAGGCTCCCATGACATTGACAGGCCTTACGGCTTTGTCTGTGGAGATAAGAGTGAAGCGCTCAACTCCTGCGTCGCGCGCTGCTTCGGCGACGATTTTGGTGCCCAAGACGTTGTTGGAGAGCCCTGCAATTGTGTTTTCTTCCACAAGGGGAAGGTGTTTGTAGGCTGCGGCGTGCAACACCACGTCTACGTCATGTTCGCGCAGAGTATGCTCAACGAGGGCCTTGTCGGTCACGGAGCCGAGGATCGGGATAACGGCAAAGTCATTCGCGGCCTCGCAGAGCTCTTTGTGGATGTTGTAGAGTGCGAGCTCGGAGTGATCTATCAGGATGATGCTCTTGGGGGCTGCGCTTGCGACCTGGCGGCACAGTTCCGAGCCGATAGAGCCACCTGCGCCTGTGATCATGATGTGTTTGTCAGAATAGCTTTCTGACACTTGCGGCAAGGTATGAGAGAGATGCCCGCGGCCCAAAAGCTCGTTGAGCGCGACAGGCGCAGACTTGGACCCGATTGCCCCGTTGCTCAGCAGGCTGGCAAAACTGGGTAGCGAGTGAACCTCACAGCCCAGCGTGCGCAGCTTGTAGGCCAGCCGCGCTTGCTCGGTCTGGGAGGAAGACGGAAGGCAGAGGACAATTCTGTCGATGCTTTCGGTACGGACCAGGTCTGTCAGCTTGTGTGGCGAGTATACGGGCAAGCCAGCAATCACGAGACTTTGTAAAGTCGGGTTTTCTTCAACAAAGGCGACCAGCTCGAGGGTTTCATCAGATTGTAGCGCCATGGCCAGCTGTTGACCCGTTTGAGACGCGCCATAGACGAGGATGCGGGTGCGTGAGCCCTCTGTCTGGTAGGCGCGAATAAGGATCTGACGCAAGACCATCCGCAAGGTGACGGTGAGGAGCAGCAGAGCCATGGTGAAAACAACAAACACGGCGTAGCCGCTGAGCGCGCCAAGAGCGAGATTGAAGCCAAAAGCCAAACCCCCGAGTATGGCGGCAAACTTTGCTGTGCGCAGGATACCTTGCATCTCATAAGAATTAAGCTTGATTCGGGTGAGGCCCAGAGAGGTACTCGTGATTGCCGCGGCGACCATTAGCGCGGAGACAAGCACCGTGAGTTTGACGGCAGATGTGTCAGCCGTTGGCGTCAGTGACAGCAAAAGAAGCGCCAGACCAAGGGAAAGAGGGACAGTGAGGGTGTCAAGCGCGAGAAAAATCAAACGCTTTTGAGACCGCTTTAAGCGTGTCGCAAACTTAAATGACACCATCAAAAGAATTACCCCCGCAAAACAACGCGACATCCAATGATCAGGGGATAATCTAAAGATGAGATTAACACAATAACGATAGAAAGCTGGATGCGAAATCCAACAGGTTTTGGACGCACTGGCAAACAAAATGCGCTTTGTTTTAGCTGTATTTTACGTTTTTTAGGCGGCCTTTGGCCTCATGCGGCATACGGCGGGTTTGTGCCTAACTGTTGCGGTTTTAGCGCCCTTTCCAGACAGGGTCGCGTTTTTCGGCAAAGGCGCGCGCGCCCTCGAGCCCGTCTTCAGAGCCATAAAGGATATCGACGCTTTCCAGTTGGCGGCCAGTGACGCGGTTCATCGCGTCCTGAAACTTGCTGTCTTCTGCGTCACGTACGATCTCTTTGATCGCGGCATAGACAAGGGGAGGGCCCGAGGCGAGCAGGCGGGCCATCTCCCATGCTTGTTCCATAAGCGCGTCGGCGGGGTGAATATGGTTCACAATGCCCCAGCTGCGGGCCTCGTCGGCGTCAAACCAGCGGCCCGTGAGCAAAAGCTCCATCGCGATATGGTAGGGGATGCGCTTGGGCAGCTTGATGCTTGCGGCGTCAGCCACCGTACCGGAGCGGATTTCTGGCAGTGCAAATGTAGCATGTTCGGCAGCCAGAATGATATCGGCCGAGAGCGCCCATTCCAGCCCGCCGCCGCAGCAGATTCCGTTGACGGCAGCAATGACCGGCTTGTTCAGGCCACGCAGCTCTTGAAGGCCCCCAAAGCCGCCTACGCCGTAGTCACCATCGACAGCATCGCCATCAGCGGCACCCTTCAAGTCCCAACCGGGGCAGAAAAACTTCTCGCCCGCACCTGTGATGATACAGACGCGCAGCTCGGGGTCATCGCGGAATGAGGCAAACACCTCCCCCATGATACGTGATGTCGCAAGATCGATCGCGTTTGCCTTGGGGCGGTCGAGGGTGACTTCAAGGATAGCGCCGTTACGACGTGTCTTGATGGGGCTGTTTTCTGTGCTCATGGAATGGCCTTTCTGATAAGGGCGTCAACCGCAACGGCTGTGTCAGGCGTGCAGAGGAGAGGGTTGATTTCAACTTCGCCAATCTCTGACGCATGTGCAATGACATAGTCTTGCAGCGCAAGAACAGCCGTGATGATGGCGTCGGTATTGGCTGCTGGCTTGCCACGGTACCCCGCCAGCAGCGGTGCACATTTGAGCTGGTTTAGAGCCTGTGTTATGTCATTTTCTGTGACAGGTAGAAGCAGTGAGACAGTGTCAGCCAAAAGCTCGGTCAGCACGCCGCCTGCGCCAAGCGTGAGCAAAAGCCCGTGAGCCTCATCACGCGTTACGCCCAAGAGAAGCTCGGCCACTGTGCCCTGTGCCATTTCTTCAACAAGCCAGCTCATGCCGCCCATTTTCAGGGCTGCGGCCTCGACATCACGGGGGGTCAAAAGGCCCAAGGCCACGCCGCCAGCATCAGACTTATGGGCCATACCCTCGGCTTTTAGCACCAGCGGGGCAGTGAGGCCTGCGAGCTGTGTTGCAAGTGCAGTCAGGTCTGTGAGGCGTTCGGCCTTCGGGACGGGCACACCAAAGCGCGCAAGCTCTGCTTTTGAGGCCTGTTCACTCAGGGTTTCGCTGTCCCCAATGGCGCCGCCAGTGAGGGGTGGTTCGGCTGCAGGCTGTGTGAGCAGAGCGGCAGCTTCTACCGCGGTTATGGCCTCGCTGAGGCCCATAAACGGCACAACACCTGCAGCAAGGAATCGCTCGGCAACATCCGGTGGCATCAGTTCTGGAAGGGTGGCGACAACACCATAGGGCCTTCCTGTGCGTTTGGCGGCGCCCAAAACGGCTTGGGTTGCGCAGATCCAGTCCGAGGCGTCGGTATGCGGGTAGTCGACAATGGCGAGGGTGATGCCTGTGTCAGGGCCGGACAGCGCCGCGAACGTATCGGTCATGCGGGCTGTGTCACGCCAGATGTAGGTGTGGTAATCAAGCGGGTTGGCCAGAGCCACTTTGGGGCCGAGCGCGTCAAAAAGTGCCGTGCGCTGCGTCGAAGACAGTGGAGGGAAGCTGAGCGCTCTGCCGTGGGCGGTGTCGGCGGCGAGGCTGGCTTCTCCGCCCGAGCAGGAAACGGTGGCAAGACTGGGTGTATCCAGCCGCCCGACCGTGTGAAGAAGTTTCAGTGTCTCCAAAAAGCTTGGGATATCTGGGACACGGGCAATGCCCAGCCGCTTGAGCAAGGCGTTGGCTCCCGCATGGCTGCCTGCCAAAGACGCTGTGTGCGAGACAGTCGCGGCTTGGGCGTGTTCTGATTTGCCGACCTTGAGCGCAACGAGGGGTATGCCCTGTGCGGCGGCTTTGAGGGCGAGCGCGTGCCATTCCGCCGTATCGCCGAATCCTTCGATGTGTAGCCCAATGGCTGTGACGCGCTCATCATCGAGAAGAGCCATCGCAATCTGGGCCTGCGAGGTCTGCGCCATGTTTCCGCAGGCGACGACATAGGCAATCGGCAGCGCGCGCTTCTGCATGGTGAGGTTGATGGCAATGTTGGAGCTTTGCGCCAGAATCGCCACGCCTTTTTCAACGCGTTTGCAGCCGTGTTGGTCAGGCCAGATTGCTGCGCCTTCAAGGGCGTTGATAAAGCCATAGCAGTTTGGCCCGAGAATGGGCATTTCGCCGGCCGCTGCGACCAGCTCTGCTTGCAAGTCTGCCCCGTCGGCCAGCTCTGCCCCTGCCTCGGAAAAGCCGCTGGCAAAGCACACCGCGCCACCCGCCTTGAGCCTGCGCAGCTCGCGCACGACGTCAATGGAGGCGTTGCGATTAACCCCGATAAAGGCCGCGTCGACCGGTCCGTCCCATTCGGCAAGCGAGCGCACGGCTTGGCGTCCGGCAATGATTTTCCCTTCAGGATGCACTGGAAAAATCTCGCCATCATAGCCAATCATCTCGGCCGCTTTGAGGATAGAAGCACACCACGCCCCACCGCCGATTACGGCAATGGAGCGCGGGTTTAAAAGTCTGGAGAGATCACGCTTCATAGCCATGTTTTTCTTTTTGCTGTAAATATCCCGGGGGTGCGGGGGCTGGCCCCCGCGACCGCGATTTGGCGAAGCCAAAGCGCAAGACCTTAGCCGCCCAGCGGGCGCAGCAAGTCGCGGCTGATGATGTGGCGCTGAATTTCCGATGTGCCTTCCCAGATCCGTTCCACCCGCGCATCGCGCCAGATG
>NZ_CBFHTG010000016.1:24369-66111 GCF_965658795.1 Lentibacter sp.
GTAATTGGCGCGGCCCAGCTCTTTTTCGTACATCAGCCATGTGAGCGTATCGAGCCCTGCACCGCCAACCTCTTCGGGCATATTGGCCGCATAGAGCCCAGCTGACATCGCCTTGACTTGCAGTTCTTTCACCAATTCCATCGGCAGATGCCCCGTGCGCTCGACAAGGGCCTCATGGGGGTAAAGCTCCGTCTCGACAAAGGCGCGGGTGGTGTCGATGATCATCTGTTGTTCTTCGGTGGGCGCGAAATGCATCTGACTGTCCTCGGGTTGGTTTCAGGTGAGCTTAAGAGCCTTGCGTTGCGCAGCCATGCCGAATTAGAAATATTCATGCAGGTTTGGAAGAATCATACCGCCGCGACGCAGCAAGTGGATGTGTTGCTTTTTGAGGCCTTTTCAGCGCTCTGCCTTGCCAACACGGTTGAGCCTATGCGAGCGGCCAATACTCTGGCGGGCCGGGTGCTGTATCGCTGGCGCTTTCTGACGTTAGATGGTGGGCCTGCAACCTCTTCCAGCGGAATGAGTGTGGCGGCGCATGGCGCTTTGAGCGGGCATAGCGGGGACATGCTGATTGTGATGCCAAGCTACGAGTTTGCACGCCACGCCAGCGAAGCCACTGCGCGGGCGCTACGCGTGGCTGCCACCCGCTATGCCGTAATGGCTGGCTTTGATACGGGCAGCTGGCTTTTGGCGGATGCGGGGCTTTTGGATGGTCTCCGCGCGACCATTCACTGGGAGGAGATCGAACGCTTTTCGGAGGCTTTTCCCGATGTGGTGTCTGAGCGTGCGCGGTTTGTTGAGGATTGCGACCGCGTCACATGTTCCGGGGCGCAGGCGGCTTTTGATGTGATGACGCACCGTATCGGGGTGCGTCACGGGCAGGCGCTGAGACTTGAGCTGGCTATGCTCTTTATGAGCCCTGATGAGCGCACGCCGCAGGATATCCCAGTGGCACGCGGGCGCAGCTTGGCGCGGGCCATACGGGTGATGCAGGAAAACATAGAGCAGCCTCTGACCATGGGGCAGGTCGCCCGTGCTGTGGGCCGCTCGCAGAAAGATCTCGAACTGCGGATGAAGCGCGAGCTTGGCGCAGTGCCGCGCAGTGTTTACCGCCGCATCAGGCTTTTGGCGGCGCGCAAGCTGCTCAAGGAAAGCGAACTGCCGATGGCAGAGGTGGCTCTGCGGGCTGGCTATCAAGATTCCAGTGCAATGGCGCGTGCATATAAGGCCGAGTTTGGATTGCGGCCGAGTGACGAGCGGCGCGGGTAGGAAGATCGGACGCTGCGCGTCCGACCATGTGTGGGTTTCACACCCCCACACCCCCGTGGGATATTTGGAGCAAAAAGAAAGACGAAGCGTGCCTAGGTTTTGGGCCGTGACGGCACCCATGCGTACCCATCTGCGCAGAGAATATAAGCTTCTCGCAAGCCGTGGGGTTTGTCTGTGGGGGCTTGTAGAACGGTGCCACCAGCAGCTTTGGCACGGACAACGGCTGTGTCGGGGTCGCATTCATAGAGCCTGATTTCGATACCTGCACCGCGCGGCGGATTTTCGGGCAGCAGGCCGAGCAGCGGATTGGTGCTGTAGGTGGCATCACTGTGCAGCTGGAGCAGGTTGCTGCCCTTGGCCATTATGGCAAAATCAGAGCTCAATCTATGTGCCGTCATCCCGAAAGTCGCCTCGAGAAAGCGCGCGGTTCGGTGCACATCGGTGACGAGAAGGTTAAAGCCGATACCGCGCAACGACGCGCCAAAGGCTTCGGGGCTGATGGTGTTGTAATCCATGATGCGGTTCTTGAACCCCTCTTCGCTTCGTGCCACCCTTTGCCTCAAGCAGGCAGCGCAAGGGGCGGGCCATTTCTCTTTATCAGCCAAGGAGCTGCCGATGCCTTCACAATTTGTGACACCCGATCAGGGCGAATTCCAGCGCTTTGACTCTGCGCATGAGGCGGTGGCACAGCTCGAGGTGCTTTATGAGGCGTCCTGTGACTTTCTGTGCAAAGCCTTTTCCAAAGCCATGAAGACACCCCCAGAGGGCAAGCGCATTCGGGCTTTTTACCCGATGGTGCGGATCGAGACGACGAGCTACGCCCAGATTGACTCGCGGTTGAGCTATGGCCATGTCTCACAACCCGGCCGCCACGAAACCACGATCACGCGGCCTGACCTGTTTCGCAACTACCTGACACAGCAGCTTGAACTGGTGATGGAGCACCATGGTGTGCATGTGGATGTCGGTTATTCTGACACGCCCATGCCCATTCATTTTGCGGTGGCCAATGATGCGCGTATTTCTGTGCCCCAAGAGGGCGCGGCAGCATTTATCTTGCGCGATGTGTTTGATGTGCCTGATCTGAGCACCACGAATGATGATATCGTGAACGGGACATATAAGGCTGGTGAAGGTGGCGCAGAGCCGCTTGCGCCGTTTACAGCCCAACGGGTGGATTATTCGCTTGCGCGGCTTTCGCATTATACGGCGACAGCACCTGAGCACTTTCAGAACCATGTGCTGTTTACCAACTACCAATTCTACGTAAACGAATTCGAAGCCTATGCCCGCGCCATGCTGGCAGACCCAGATAGCGGCTACACAAGCTTTGTGGGTACGGGCAATGCCGAAATCACCGAGGCGGATGCTCCGCTTGTCTTGTCAGAGAAGCAGCCGCAGATGCCGAGCTTTCATCTCAAGCGTGCCGATGGCTCCGGCATCACACTGGTGAATATCGGCGTGGGCCCGTCGAACGCAAAAACAGCGACCGACCATATCGCTGTTTTGCGGCCTCATGCATGGATTATGGTGGGCCACTGTGCGGGGCTGCGCAACAGTCAGCTTCTGGGTGACTTTGTTCTGGCGCATGCCTATCTGCGGGAAGACAAAGTGCTGGATGATGATTTGCCCGTGTGGGTGCCTGTGCCAGCTTTGGCCGAAATTCAGGTGGCGTTGGAGGAGGCGGTTGCGGATGTGACAGCCCTCAAGGGCTATGAACTCAAACGGCTGATGCGCACCGGCACGGTTGCAAGCCTCGACAACCGTAACTGGGAATTGCGCGAAACGGAGGGGCCAGTACAGCGGCTTAGCCAGAGCCGCGCAGTTGCGCTGGATATGGAGAGCGCGACCATCGCGGCCAACGGCTTCCGTTTCAGGGTGCCGTATGGCACACTTTTGTGCGTCTCGGACAAGCCGCTTCATGGCGAACTGAAGCTTCCCGGAATGGCCAGCGACTTCTACAAAACACAGGTAGAGCGCCATTTGATGATTGGAATTAAGGCGATGGAGTCACTGCGGGATATGCCCCTGGAACGCCTGCACAGCCGCAAATTACGCAGTTTTAACGAGACAGCCTTCCTGTAGGGGCAAAAAAGCGCCTCAAAATGCGGTTTTTCTAGGGGTTTTGGCACACAATTCGTTGTGTTGCCTCGCATCATACAGTTATATGACCGCGATGAGGCCCAAGATCGGGCAATTACAGGAGACGACCAATGACAAAACCAATGACAAAAACACAGCTCGTTGCAGCAATTGCTGAAGAGATGGGTGCAGACAAGAAAACAGCGACTGGCGCGTTGGATTCAATCATCGCAATCATCACCAAAGAAGTTTCAGGCGGCGGCGCAGTGACCCTTCCTGGCGTTGGCAAAATCTATTGCCGCGAGCGTCCTGAGCGTATGGTTCGCAACCCTGCCACGGGTGAGCAGATCAAGAAAGACGCGGACAAAGTTGTCAAAATGACAATTGCGAAAGCTCTTAAAGACAGCGTTAACGGCTAAGCCGACGCTTGTATGTTTCACAAGTTTACGAAAGGGTCGCCCAAGAGGCGGCCCTTTTTGCATTTGGGAGATATGGTGCGTGGATATTAGAGCGATTTTAATGGGCGTGGCCTTTGCCTTTATGTGGTCGAGTGCCTTCACGTCTGCACGTATCATTGTGGAATATGCCTCGCCGCTTTGGGCGCTGTCGCTCAGGTTTCTGATCTCGGGTTTGCTGGGCGTTCTTATTGCGCGGCTGATGGGGCAAACCTGGCATCTCACGCGGGGCCAATGGCGCGCCACGATTGTCTTTGGACTGTGCCAAAACGCGCTGTACCTCGGCCTCAATTTTGTTGCGATGCAGACAATCCAAGCCTCGCTCGCAGCTATTATTGCCTCAACCATGCCGCTGCTCGTGGCGGTGGCGGGGTGGCTCTTCTTTGCGGATAAGATCAGACCTTTGGCGCTGGCCGGGCTTCTGGCGGGGATTGTCGGGGTGAGTATCATCATGGGCGCACGTCTTGGAGGGGGTGTTGACCCTTTCGGGCTGATGCTCTGTGTTGTGGGGGTCCTGGCGCTGACGACGGCCACGCTTGTTTTGCGCGGGGCCACGTCGGGGGGTAACTTTCTGATGGTGGTCGGGCTGCAAATGCTGGTCGGGTCTGTGGCTCTGTTTATGGCGGCGCTGGCCTTTGAGGTGCCGCGTGTGGAGCTGAACTGGCAGCTTGGTCTGGCCTTTACCTACACAACGCTTGTCACGGGCCTGCTTGCGACGCTTGTGTGGTTCTTTCTCGTCAACCGCATTGGTGCTGTGCGGGCTGCGACATTCCATTTTCTCAACCCGTTTATCGGGGTGAGTATTGCGGCGGTTGTGCTTAGTGAAGCGCTGGATTGGCACGACTTCCTCGGTGTGGCGATCATTGCGCTGGGGATTCTTGCGGTGCAGCTTTCGAAACAAAAGCCCACACCTTCGTGAAGCCGCGTCAGACACTCGTTTAGTGACAAGCCATAGGGTGCGAGCCTAAATCGGCCCTATGGAATTTATACTCGCATATGCCGCCGGGCTGCTGACGCTGATCAACCCGTGTGTTCTCCCGGTCCTGCCTGTTGTCCTCGCGGGTGCGCTGGGGGCCAACCCGAAAGGCCCCTTGGCCTTGGCGGCGGGGATGAGCGTGTCTTTTGTTGTGTTGGGCGTTGGCGTCACGGCTTTTGGCCGCGCCGTTGGGCTTGATGAGCAAAGCGTGGCGCAAGCGGGGGCTGTGCTCATGATAGCCTTTGGCCTCATGCTGCTGGTGCCGCGTTTTGGGATGGTGCTTTCGGGCGCAACAGCGGGGATGTCGGCGCGCGCGGATGCGCAGATGAACGAGATCGACCAAGGATCGCTCCGAGGCCAGTTTGCAGGCGGCTTGCTGCTTGGTGCGGTCTGGAGCCCCTGTATCGGGCCAACACTGGGTGGCGCTATTGCGCTGGCTTCGCAGGGCGAAAGCTTGGGGCGCGCCACGCTCATCATGATCTTTTTCGCGCTCGGTGTGAGCACTCTCATAATTGGCCTCGGCTATGGCACGCGCGCTTGGCTCACGCGCAACCGTGCGCGAATGCAAAAGCTCGCAGTGGCTGCGCGGCCTGTTATGGGCGCTGTGTTTGTGGCCGTGGGTGTGGCGCTTCTTCTCAATGTTCACCATATGATCGACGCTTGGTTGCTGGGTATTCTCCCCGCCTGGGTTGTCGATTTTTCTGTATCCATCTGACCCAAGGAGAGTTTTCATGAACAGACGTCACTTTTGCCTGACAGGCCTCGCGGCACTGGCCACCCCGAGCTTCGCATTGGCCGCGCCGCTTGATTACACTGAGGGGCTGGCCAAGGAGCATCTTGCCAAAGGCGAGGTTGTCTTTCTTGATTTCACCGCTGATTGGTGCGGCACTTGTAAGGCGCAGGAGCGGGTTCTCAATGCTTTGAAGGCAGCCAACCCCGACTATGAAGCCAAGGTTACATTCATTGATGTAGACTGGGACAAGCACGGCAAAGGCACGCTTGTGAGCGAGCTTAATATCCCGCGCCGCTCGACGCTTGTTGTGATGAAGGGCGAAGACGAGCTTGGCCGCATTGTGGCAGGTACGGGAGAAGCTGAAATCAAAGCGTTGATGGATGTCGCCTTGGCGGCAGTGTCATAAGACCCAGAGCATCAAGGCGCTAAGGGTGATGAAAGAGGCACCTGTTGCAACGACTTGTGCCAGTGATGCCATGCCCTCGTGGCCGAGCTCTGAAGCAAAAAGCGCATAGATTGAAAACATCGGGATGGCCGCAGACAGAATGAGCGCTGCGGCCATTTCACGGCTGAGGGGTGGCAAGCCAAGCGCTGTTGCTAGGATGAGCGCCAGCGCAACCATGGCCGGGTGCAAGAGCAGCTTGCCCCCCGCTGTGAAGGCCGCAAGCGCGCGGTGCCCCTTGAAGGGCAATCCGACCAACGCCCCACCGATTGTGAAGAGCGCAAGGGCCGAAGCCGAGGCTGCAAAGAGACCTGCTGTGCGCGTCAGTGGCTCGGGGAGAGGGAGCTTGAGCGCGGAAACAGCAAGGCCGAGCAGAAGGGCGACGACCATTGGGCGACGCAGGACGCCAAGCGCGATCTGCCCAAACAGGTGCAGAATGCTGATGCCGCGACGCTTTTTGGTGAGCTCAAAAAGAACAAGGCATAGCGGGATGATCAGGATATTTTCAACCAGCATATTGAGCGCAAGAATTTGCCCCGCCATATCGGGGAACGCCAAGAGCATGAGCGGGTAGCCTATGAAGCCCGAGTTGGGGCAGGAGGTGCCCATCACCGCCACAGCGCGGCGGCTTGGGCCGACCTTGAAGAGGCCCAGAACAGTGAAAGACACGGCAATTGTGAGGAGCGCGCCGAGGGCGAAAACAGCCATATAGGTCAGGTTGAACACGTCACGTGCATCGCGTGTTGCAACAGCCAGAAAGAGCAAAGCTGGCAAGGCCAGATTAAGCACGAAGCTGCCAAAGAGGCGCATGTCAGAGGGCTTGAACAGGCCAAAGCGCACGCAGAGATAGCCGAGGCTTATAACTGCAAAAATCGGAAAGATGATGCCGAGAACGGCCAACACTAGCCAATGCGCCCGCGCGTTTCGCCCACTGCGCCGCCAACCTGACCACGGTGCAGGAGGATGTGATCAAGGATCACGCAGGCCATCATGGCCTCGCCCACAGGGACAGCCCGGATGCCGACACAAGGGTCGTGGCGGCCTTTGGTGATCACCTCGGTGGCGGAGCCATCAAGGCGGATCGACGCGCGTGGCGTGAGAATCGACGAGGTCGGCTTGACCGCAAAGCGCACAACAATGTCTTGCCCTGTCGAGATGCCGCCGAGGATGCCGCCTGAATGGTTGGAGCTGTATTCAGGGCCGTTCGGCCCCATGAAAATCTCATCGGCATTGTCTGTACCCGAGAGCTTGGCGGCGGCCATACCTTCACCGATCTCGACGCCTTTTACCGCGTTGATGCTCATCATTGCGGCGGCGAGATCGGTATCAAGCTTGGCATAGATCGGTGCGCCAATGCCAACAGGGGCTTTGCGGGCGACCACTTCAATTGCGCCGCCTACAGAGTTTTTGTCTTTGCGCACTTTGGTGAGGTAGGCCTCCCAGACTTTGGCGGTTTCTGCGCTTTGCGGGATCCAGAAATCGTTCTGGTCGATTGCGTCCCAGTCAAATGTGCTGCGGTCGATTTCCATCTCGCCCATGGTTGTCATGTAGCCGATGATCTCAAGCTCGGGCGCGAGTGCTTTGAGCGCTGCACGTGCCACACCCCCCGCCGCCACGCGCGCGGCGGTCTCGCGGGCTGACGAACGGCCACCCCCGCGGTAATCGCGTAGGCCGTATTTCTGATGGTAAGTGATGTCGGCATGACCCGGGCGAAAGGTCTGGGCGATTTCGCCGTAGTCTTTGGAGCGTTGGTCGGTGTTCTCGATCATCAACTGGATTGTGGTGCCTGTTGTCTGGCCCTCGAAGACGCCGGACAGGATGCGTACCTGGTCGGGCTCTTGGCGTTGGGTCGTGTTTTTGTTCTGACCGGGGCGGCGCTTGTCGAGCCAGACTTGGAGCATGGCTTCGTCCAGAGGCACACCCGGAGGGCAGCCGTCGACTGTCGCGCCAAGGGCAGGGCCGTGGCTTTCGCCCCAAGTGGTGACGCGGAAGAGGTGACCGAATGTGTTCATGCTCATGACGCAAGCTCCTTTGAGCAGAAGTTTATGTCGAATTGCGCTTACGCGCAATCCGATCCGTTGGGGGACCAGTCCCCCAAGCCCCCTGGGATATTTGTAGCAAAAAGAAAGACCGCACTTGCGGCGGAAGATGAGGCTGCATAGGTTGGGGCTACCTCGGGGGGCTCATGTGAGCTGAGATGCGAAAGCGGACCCGTTGAACCTGAACCGGTTAGGACCGGCGGAGGGAAGGTTAGGAAATTCATCCTGCTATCTCCGCCCGTCGCAATATTAGGAGGATGAGATGAAACATCTTGCATTTGCTACGGGAGTTTTTGCGTCAGCTGCGGGGATCGCAGCGGCTGAAACGCCTGAACTTGTTGTCTACACATATGATAGTTTTGTGTCCGAGTGGGGCCCTGGCCCACAGATTGAAACAGCGTTTGAGGCCGTGTGTGGCTGTGATTTGAAGTTTGTTGCGGCGGGTGACGGGGCGGCACTGCTCTCGCGCCTGCGCCTTGAGGGGGACCGCTCGGAGGCGGATATTGTTTTGGGGCTTGATACCAACCTGACCTCAGCCGCCAAAGAAACGGGTCTCTTTGCATCCCATAGTGTTACCGCTGATTACAGCCTGCCTGTGGCTTGGGATGATGACACTTTTGCACCCTATGATTGGGGCTATTTTGCCTTTGTACATCAGGCTGAATTTGATGCGCCGACAAGCCTGAAAGCCCTGGCGGCGAGTGACGCGAGAATCCTTATTCAAGACCCGCGATCTTCTACACCGGGCCTTGGCCTGCTGATGTGGGTGAAGGCGGCCTATGGTGATGAGGCACCTCGGCTTTGGGCTGATCTGGCGGACAATATTGTCACGGTGACCAAGGGCTGGTCTGAGGCCTATGGGCTCTTTCTTGAGGGGGAGGCAGACATGGTGTTGTCTTACACAACCTCGCCGGCCTACCACCTGATTGCCGAGGAAGACGCCAGCAAGACGGCGGCTTTGTTTGACGAAGGCCACTATTTGCAGGTTGAAGTGGCAGGCAAGCTTGCGGCAAGTGATCAGCCTGAGCTGGCAGACCGGTTTCTCGAATTTATGGTGAGCGAAGCCTTCCAGAGTGTCATCCCGACAACCAACTGGATGTACCCTGCTGTGACCCCTGCGGCGGGGCTTCCCGCGGGGTTTGATAGCCTTGTGCAGCCTGAAAAAGCGCTGCTTTTGAGCGCGGATGAGGCGGCCGCTGTGCGGGCTGAGGCGCTGGAAGAATGGCGCGCCGCGCTCTCGCAATAAGCACAGCCACCAGCGCGGCCGTTGCGGCGCTGGTGATGCTTTTGGTGCTTGCCCCTATCGGGGCGGTTGGCTTGCGTGCGGGGTGGCCCGACGGGCTGGGCGCAGCTGATTGGGCAGCGCTGCGGTTCACCGTGTTTCAGGCGGTTTTGTCTGCTGTGTTCAGTGCTGTGCTGGCTATTCCTGTGGCGCGGGCACTGGCGCGGCGGCAGTTTCGGGGCCGTGGCGCGCTTGTTTTGCTGATGGGTGCGCCGTTCATCTTGCCAGTGATTGTGGCGGTGATGGGCTTGCTGGCGGTCTTTGGGCAGAGCGGGATTCTCAACACGGGCATTGTGGCTCTGGGGCTGCCGCCTGTGCAGATATACGGGCTGCACGGCGTTGTTCTGGCGCATGTTTTCTTTAACTTGCCTCTGGCGACGCGGCTTTTGTTGCAAGGTTGGGAGGCCATTCCGCAAGAGCGCTTTCGCCTTGCTGCAAGCCTTGGCATGGGGCCACAGGAGGTGTTGCGCTGGCTGGAGTGGCCTATGCTGAAAGAGCGGTTGCCCGCTGTATTGCTCGTTGTCTTTCTGATCTGCCTCAGCAGTTTTGCTGTTGCGCTGACGCTGGGAGGGGGGCCGCGTGCGACCACTCTGGAGCTTGCGGTTTATCAGGCGTTTCATCTGGAATTTGACCTCGGGCGGGCCGCCCTTCTGGCGCTGGTGCAGCTGGCGCTTGTGCTGTCTGTTGGCCTTGCTGCGCTGCGCCTTGGTACCTTGGCGGGCTTTGGGGCCGGGCGCGGTGCCATGCGCCAAAGGTGGGATGTGGGCGCGCTCTGGCTCAAGGCGCAGGACGCGTTTGTGCTTGGTTTGGCCACCTGCTTTATCGCGCTGCCTTTGGCCATGGTTGCGCTGCGTGGCTTTACCGCCTTGGCGGATTTGCCTGCCTCTGTTTGGCGCGCTGCGGGGGCCTCTCTCATCATTGCGCTCTGCTCGACTGTTTTGTGCATTGCAGCCGCGCTCGCGCTGGCTGCTGCGCGGGGGCGGTGGGCCGAGATGGTGGGGCTCTTGGGCCTCGCAGTGTCTCCGCTTGTTTTGGGCACAGGGCTGTTCCTTCTGATCAACCCGTATTTCAGCCCGCAAGCGCTGGCTTTGCCGATAACGGTGCTCGTCAACGCGCTGATGGCGCTGCCGTTTGCGCTGCGCATTGTCGGGCCTGAATACGCCCGTGCGGAGGCAGATTTTGGCCGCCTCGCAGATGCCTTGGGGCTAAAGGGTCTGGCCCGTTTGCGGCGGATGATCTTGCCGCAAATCCGCCGCGCGCTTGGCTTTGCGGCAGGGCTTGCGGCGGCGCTGTCGATGGGTGACTTGGGGGTCATTGCGCTCTTTGCTGATGCGGAAACTGCGACGCTGCCGTTGCAGGTCTATCGCCTTATGGGCGCTTACCGTATGGAGGCGGCGGCGGGGGCCGCGCTTTTGCTGGTTGGGCTGAGTTTTGGGCTTTTTGCGCTGTTTGATTGGGGAGGGCGCCGCGGTGCTGACACTTGAACATGTGACCTACACGCAGGCGGGCTTCGCGCTGAGCGCGCATTGGGCGCTTGAGCCGGAGGCGCGCGTGGCCATCGTCGGGCCGTCTGGCGCGGGCAAATCAACGCTGCTCGCGCTTATCGGTGGCTTTCTTGCGCCAAGCGCGGGGCGCATCCTTTGGCAGGGCAAAGACATCACCGACGCCGCACCGAGCGCACGGCCCTTGGCGAACCTCTTTCAGGAGGGGAACCTTTTTCCGCATCTGACCGTGTTTGAGAATGCCGCTTTGGGCGTTAACACCCGCTTAAAGCTGAGCGCGGCCGAAACGGCTCGGGTGCAAGGCGCTTTGGAGCGGGTCGGGCTGGCGGGCTTTGAAGCGCGCAAACCAGCGCAGCTTTCGGGCGGGCAGGCGAGCCGCGCGGCGCTGGCGCGCGCGCTTTGCCAAGACAAGCCGCTTCTGCTTCTGGATGAGCCTTTTGCCGCGCTTGGCCCTGCGCTGCGCCGTGAAATGCTTGGTCTGGTTGGTGAAATTGCAACCGAGCACAAGCGCGCTGTGCTGATGGTCAGCCATGAGCCGCGCGATGCGGTGCAGTTTGCCCAAGCCGTGAGCGTGGTGGCCGAGGGCGTCGCGCATGCGCCCCAAGAGACCAACGCGCTCTTTGCCAATCCGCCCCAAGCGCTGCGCGACTACCTTGGTGCCTAAGACGGTATGACCGCACCGTGCGGCCTGGTTAACGCTCTGGAGCGGCGTCAGCAGGGGGGGTGAAACCCGTGCACCGGGCGTGCACCACCCGTGCACCGCTCTCGTGATTCGGTTGTTAACAGGCATTAACTGAATGTAGCGCGCGTTACTCGGCAGCCAACATCATCCGGCGCGCTCCGAGGCGGGGGTGCAGCGTGCTGGTGACGAGCCACGCGCAGAAAAGCGCGCCGCTGGTCAGCAGGAAAACCCCCGAGACAGGTGCGACCAGCAACACAGCCCAAGCGAGGCCGGGTGTCAGGATGCCCGAGACGTCGCGGTAGGAAGAATAGACCGCCGACATCTCTGTGCGCTCTGAGGGCTTCACGGCCATGAGGAAGGGAAGGCCTGCGCAGACATCAAGCGTGATGAGACATAACGAGGCGAGGAACAGCGCTGCAAGGGCTGCAAACGGGAGCGCTTCAAGCGCGCCGCCAAGGCCAAAAAGCGTGGCGGCGGCAAAGAAGCCTGTGCGCACCGCGATCCGCACCGAGCTGAGCTGCATCAGCTTGAGGATGACGGGCGAGGCGAAAAGCGCTGCGTTGGTGACAGACAGGAGCAGGCCGCCAAGCTGGTCGCTCAGCCCGCTCTGGACGGCATAGATCGGCAGGTAGACAACATAGGCCCACCAGCCGCAGGAGCGGATGACGGCAAAGGTAAACCCCGCCACAAGGCGCGGCTGTTGCACAAAGCGGCCAAGGAAGGCGAGGGGGTTGGGCGAGGCGCGGCGCGCGCGGGTGATAAGCTTGCCGTTGCCAAGGCGCATGTAAAAGAAGATCGCCAGCATGGTGAGGGCAGACGCACCAGACAGCAGGAACGGCGCGGGCTGCCACCAGCCATACAGCGTGATGCCGATAAGCGGGCCGCCTGTCCACCCGAGGGCAGAGTAAACCATGCGCAGGGTCTCGCTGCGGCCAAGCTCGATGCGCTTGATGTAATCGAGCACATAGGCGTTGAAGCAGACAAAGGTGACAACGGTGGCCATGGCGTTGAGCGTCAGGGCGGGGACAATACCGCGCGGGCCAAGGCCAACCGCAAAGGCGCAGCCAAGCGCAAAGAGGCTCGCACCCAGAGCATAGAGCCAGCGGCGCGGGATAAAGCGGTTGAGGAAAGGCACAAGCAGGCCAACGACAAGTGAGGCGATGCCAATGTAGAAGTAAACTTCGCTCACCGCTGAAGCACTGCCCAGAGCCTCATAGAGCGCGATCGGAAAGACCGAGATCAGCATGCCACGGGTCACGCCCTCAAGCCCCGCCAAAAGGGCAAAACCGTGCACAGAGGGGGCAGGCGCGTGGCGGAGCCACTCGGGGATACGGCGTTCAAACATAGGGCCAGCCTGCGCTTTGCAACCCTATGATCTGTTCTGTTTTCGACGCGGCTGATTGTTTGCGACAGTCAAAGACTGGTGGGGGTGCCAAGTGCCTCTGGTGTCGCGCGCGTTCAAGAGCCTGCGGTTGGCCTTTCTTTTTGCTAAAAATATCCAATCCCACATCGGCCAAATGAATTGCCCTTTCAGGTGTGGCGCCGCACTTACGTGCGTCGCTCCACCGCGATGCCGAAGGCAGCGCAAAGCCTGTCCTAAAGACGCGCTGGCCTTTCTGGACAGTGTTGCATCAGGCAAAGCAAAACCCCCCGCTTTTCAGACGGGGGGTTGAGTAGTCTTGACCGGACTAAGCTTTAGCGGAACGCACCCCGCTGTTGGCTTAGTCTTTCTTGGGCTTGTGTGGGGCCCAGAGGCGTTTGTTTGTCAGGTAGAGCAGTGACGCAAGGATCGCCAGCATCAGAACGCCGATGAAGCCTGTCTGCTTGCGCGCCATCATTTTGGGCTCGGCTGTCCACATGAGGAAGGCCGCAATGTCTTCGGCGGCGTGGTGCATGGTGTTGCTGTGGCCGTCGTTGAACTCGAACTGCTCGTCATAGAGCGGTGGGGCCATTGCGATCCAGCCGCCAGGGAAGGCTTTGTTCTCGTAAAAGACCGTGCCGTTCTCTTCCTTCTCTTCGCCTGTGTAGCCTGTGAGGATCGAGTAGATATACTCGGGTCCGCCCATGCCTTTGAAGAGCTGGTTCATGCCCGAGCCGTAGGGGCCGTGGAAGCCTGCCCGCTTTTTCGCCATCAGCGAAAGGTCGGGTGCGTTTTCCAGGCTTGAGCCAGGGAAGTGGTCTGTCGGGCGTGCTTCGCGGTCGTCGTCCAGATCAGCATCGTAGACCGTGAAGTTTGCCGCCGAGTAGGCGCGCACTTCTGCATCCGAGAAGTGCGGGCCGCCCTCGTCACCAAGTGTGCGCAGGGGCACAAACTTGAGGCCGTGGCAGGCTGCGCACCCTTCGGTGAAGACCTGAAGGCCGCGTTGCAGCTGGTTTTGGTCAAAGGCGCCAAACGGGCCTTCGAAGGAGAAGTCCACATCTTCGACGTGACCCGCTCCGCCAGCCGCGAAGGCCGCGCCCGAAAGGGCGAGGGCGGTGACTGCTGAGAGTGCAAGTTTCTTAAGCATTGTTCCCTTGTCCTTTCTTATTCGGCCGGTGTGGCGCTTTTGGCGCCATAGTGGGCTTCGAAGTCTTCTTCGATGGTGTTTGGCATGGCCAGCGGTTTCTCGATCACGCCGAGGAGTGGCAATATCACGAGGAAGTAGCCGAACCAGTAGGCAGACGCGATGAGCGACCAGGTTGCGTAGGGCTCTTCAGCTGGCATTGCGCCGAGCCACATGAGCACCACGAAGTCGACAACCAGCAGCCAGAACCACCATTTGAACATGGGGCGGTAGCGGCCCGAGCGGACGCGTGATGTGTCAAGCCATGGCACGAGGGCCATCACGATGATCGCGCCGAACATGGCCAGAACACCGAAGAACTTGGCGTCGATGATGCCACCGGTGATCCAGCTTGCGCCGATAACGATCCAGACTTCTGACGTGAAGGCACGCAGGATCGCGTAGAACGGCAGGAAGTACCATTCGGGAACGATGTGCGCAGGGGTCACAAGCGGGTTGGCTTCGATGTAGTTGTCGGGGTGGCCAAGGTAGTTGGGCATAAAGCCGACAACGGCCCAGAACACCATAAGGATGATCGCCAGAGCGAAAAGATCCTTGATGACGAAGTAGGGCCAGAACGGAAGCGTGTCTTTTTCGGCTTCTGCTTTTGACTCTGTGCGCACAGGTACACCTGTCGGGTTGTTGTTGCCCGTGGTGTGGAAGGCCCAGATGTGCACCATAACCAGCGCTGCGATCACGAAGGGCAGCAGGTAGTGGAGCGAGAAGAAGCGGTTGAGCGTTGCGTTATCAACGGCTGGTCCGCCGAGGAGCCATGTTTGCAGGGTTTCGCCCACAAAAGGAATGGCACCGAAGAGACCTGTGATAACAGTCGCGCCCCAGAAGGACATTTGACCCCATGGGAGAACGTAGCCCATGAAGCCTGTCGCCATCATGAGAACGAAGATCAACATACCAACGATCCATGTCACCTCGCGGGGTGACTTGTATGAGCCGTAGTAAAGGCCACGGAAGATGTGGATGTAGACCGCAAAGAAGAAGAGCGATGCGCCGTTCATGTGCAGGTAGCGCAGGAAGTGGCCACCGTTCACGTTGCGCATGATGTGCTCGACAGAGGCGAACGCAAGGTCAACATGGGGTGTGTAATGCATCGCAAGGATGATGCCTGTGACGATCTGCAACACAAGGCAGAAGGCAAGAACGATGCCCCAGATCCACCACCAGTTGAGGTTTTTCGGTGTTGGGATCATGAGGGTGTCATACATGAGGCCGACGATGGGCAGGCGCTTGTGAAGCCACTTGGCGCCGCTTGAGGTTGGCTCGTAATGATCGTGTGGAATACCAGACATTGCGCGCTTCCTTATCCGAGAATCAGTTCGTCGCCTTCAAAGGCAGCGACTGGAATGAGCATGTTGAGAGGGGCCGGGCCTTTGCGGATGCGGCCTGCTGTGTCGTAGTGTGAGCCGTGGCACGGGCAGAACCATCCGCCGTAGTCACCGGCGCCATCACCGATCGGAACACAGCCAAGGTGTGTACAAACGCCGATCATGACCAGCCATTCGCCAGCTTCGTCCAGCGCGCGGTTTTCGTCGCTTGCGTCGGCGTCGAAGTTGTTCCGGTTTTGCGATGTTTGGTCGATGGTCAGCTGATCCATCGTCACAGCGCGGGCGTCAGCGATTTCGGCTTCGGTGCGGCGGCGGATGAACACGGGCTTGCCGAGCCACTTCACAGTGAGCTGTGTGCCCACCTCGACGCCAGAAATGTCGACACGGATTGACGACAAAGCCTGAACATCGGCTGAAGGGTTCATCTGGTTGACCATTGGCCAGACTGCAGCCCCAGCGGCTACAGCGCCAGCACCAGCTGTGGCATAGTAGATAAAGTCTCTACGGGTGCCTGCGTGATCTTCTGCGTTGGACACGAGCATTCTCCATTTTTCTCAGGCGTTTGCCGCCTACACGGTATACGGGACCGCAGATTCCTGCAGCCTCTTGGTGGCGTTCTTTAAACCTGCTTTTGGCGCAGGTCTAGCTTAGATTGGTTACAGATACGTTGTGTCGCGGGGGTCTGGGGGCTGAAATGGCGTTTTGGCGGGTGCTTTACGCTGTTTGAGACATTGTTTGGAGAATACAGCGAATCCTTATAACCTAGGGGTGTTATGGGCGGAGGAGGCACATGGCACGCCTGATTGGACATATCGAACGGGTGATGGAGGTCACCCAGTCGGCATCGGCCGCAGCACGGTCGCGGCTTGCGGCCAGCTGGTATCGCTCGGTGTCGCGCCACGGGCTTGACCCGGCCGAGGCCCGCGCCCCCGACAGGCTCGCCGCGCAGGATGTGGCCGCGCGCCGCGAAGAGCATCAGGCCTTTCTGAGGGTGGCTGCGCCGCGTCTGGACAGGCTGTTCTCGCTGGTGGGCCAGTCAGGCTGCGCCGTTTTGTTGACCGATGCGCAGGGTGTTGTGCTGGACCAGCGCATGAACACCGGCGATGCGGCTGTTTTTGAAGACTGGGGCTTGTGGAGCGGGGCCGACTGGAGCGAAGCCCGCGAAGGCACCAACGGCATCGGCACCTGCCTTGTGGAAGAACGCCATGTCACGATCCACCGCGACGAGCATTTTTTTGCGCGCAACACGGCCATGAGCTGCATGGATGCGCCAATATATGGCTATGATGGCGAGATCCTCGGAGCGCTTGATGTGTCGTCTGCGCGGTCTGACCAGACCGAAGGGTTTAACCGCCTGATCGGTGCGCAGGTGGCGCAAACCGCCCGTGCGATTGAAGAGGCGCATTTCAGGGCCGCGTTTGAACGCGCGCGTATTGTTGTCTGTGACAGCGATGACACCGACGCCTCTACCTTGTTGGCTATTGACGAGAACGACCTTGTCATTGGCGCGACACGCGAGGCGCGTAAGGTGTTCGGGCTTGACGCCTCGGGGGTCATTGCGCCGCGCCCTGCTGTTGATATTTTTGGCCGTGGTGAGGAGCCTTCTGCGCGCGCAAGCGGGTTTGAGAAAGCCGAGCGCGCCGCCGTTGTGCGGGCTTTGGCGCGCGCTGATGGCAACGTGAGCCAAGCGGCGCGCCAGCTTGGCGTGGGCCGCGCCACGCTCTACCGCCGCATGAAACGGCTGGGTCTGGACGAAAGCTGACAAACCTGTCTCAGGAGTGAGACAGGTTACGCCGCCCACGGACGGGCCCCCTCTTTTGCGGGCGGGCAGGCTCTGCTTTTGTGTCCTCAATCCAGATGGAGGATCTGGTTTTTAGGAGGAGAGAGTCATGAACGAGATGACACAAAACAAAGGCGCGGCCTATGCCTCGCCGTTCAAGGCCCGCTATGACAACTTTATCGGTGGCACGTTTGTTCCGCCTGTGAGCGGCAAATACTTTGACAACATCACGCCCATCACGGGCGGTAAGATCTGCGAAGTGGCGATGTCGGATGCGGCAGATGTGGAGCTTGCGCTTGATGCTGCCCATGCTGCCAAAGACGCCTGGGGCCGCACCTCTGCGGCGGAGCGCTCCAACATCATTCTCAAGATTGCAGACCGCTTAGAGGAAAACCTCGACCTGCTCGCACAGGCCGAGACATGGGACAACGGCAAGCCGATCCGCGAGACAACCGCAGCCGATATTCCGCTGGCGGTTGACCACTTCCGCTATTTTGCAGGTGTGCTGCGCGGGCAGGAAGGCACGATGAGCGAGATTGACGCCGATACAGTGGCCTATCACTTCCATGAGCCACTTGGCGTTGTGGGTCAGATTATCCCTTGGAACTTCTCGATCCTGATGGCGGCGTGGAAGCTTGCGCCGGCTCTGGCGGCGGGCAACTGCATTGTGCTGAAGCCAGCCGAGCAGACGCCAGCGGCGATTATGGTTCTGGCGGAGCTTATCGCCGATCTGCTGCCCGCGGGTGTGCTCAACATCGTCAACGGCATGGGCCCCGATGTGGGCGCGCCTTTGGCAACAAGCTCGCGCATTGCCAAGATCGCTTTCACGGGGTCTACCGAAACGGGCCGTATCATCATGAAGGCCGCAACGGAAAATCTGATCCCTGTGACTTTGGAACTGGGCGGCAAAAGCCCCAACATCTTCTTCTCTGATATCATGGCCGAGGATGATGCGTTTCTGGACAAGGCGGTGGAGGGCTTTGTGCTGTTTGCCTTCAACCAAGGCGAAGTCTGCACCTGCCCGAGCCGTGCGCTTGTGCAGGAAGATATCTATGAGGCCTTTATCGAGCGTTGTATCGAGCGTGTGAAGGCGATCAAGCAAGGTGATCCGCGCGAGATGGACACAATGGTCGGGGCGCAGGCAAGCCAGGAGCAGCAGGACAAGATCATGTCTTATCTGACGATTGGCCGCGAAGAGGGCGCAGAAGTGCTCGTGGGCGGTGACGCTGCGCGCTTCAACGGCGATATTGCGGGTGGGTTCTACATCCAGCCGACGATCTTGAAGGGGCACAACAAGATGCGCGTGTTCCAGGAGGAAATCTTCGGGCCTGTCGTGTCGGTGACCACCTTCAAGGACGAGGCCGAGGCGCTCGCGATTGCCAATGACACAATGTATGGTCTTGGCGCGGGTGTCTGGAGCCGTGATGCCAACCGCTGCTACCGCTTTGGCCGCGCTGTTGAGGCGGGGCGTGTCTGGGTGAACAACTACCATGCCTATCCGGCCCACGCCGCCTTTGGGGGCTACAAGCAGTCGGGTATCGGGCGGGAAAACCACAAGATGATGCTGGATCACTACCAGCAGACCAAGAACATCCTGATGAGCTACAACCCGAACAAGCTCGGCTTTTTCTAGAGCCTGAACGCCAAGAGACGTGCGCGCCTCCGCCTGTCATGGGCGGGGGCGCTTCTGTTTGGCTTAGGCGGTGGCTTTCATGCTCTCGCGCTCTTCAAAGGTGGCGTGCCATTTGGCGAGCGCATCAACGCCCGTGCGCCAGCCGCGCGCGTCATGGCGCAGATCAAGGTAGCTGAGCGCGCAGCCAACGGCGATGTGGCTGGCATCAAGAGGGCCTGCGAGGTGGCTCATCCAGCGCGCATTGATCACATCAAGCGCGGCGCGGATTTTGCCCCATTGGGCCTCCATCCAGACGGGAGATTGCTGCTCTTCGGGGCGCACGCGGCCTTCGTAGGTGATGAGCACGGCGGCATCCATGATGGCATCTGCCATGCTCTCGAGCGTGAGCACCTCCCAGATGCGCGCTTCGGGATAAAAAGCACCGCCTGCGCGTGCATCCAGATAGCGGGTGATGACGCGGCTGTCGTGGAGCGCAGGGCCATCAGGGCGGATGAGCGCGGGGATCTTGCCTGTCGGGTTGGCGGCGCGCACGTGGTCAGGCGTGTTGATGGGTGTTGTGCCAGCCTCGACTTCTTCGACGTCGGCGGCCTGGTCTGTTTCGAGCAGGAGGACGCGGACTTTGCGCACGAAGGGCGAGGCTTGTGACGAGATCAGTTGCATGGGGTCATACCTTTGTTGTTTGCGGTGACGCTAGGGGCGCGCTGCGCGGCTGTCTAGCCCTATGCGGGTGGGTCGCGCATGAGCGCGGCAAGCGCGGCTGTTTCAAGGCCAAGCCCTGCCGCGTCTGCGCCCTCTGCGCCGCCAAGGCGGGCGGCATCGGGCTTGTTCTGGCCGAGCTTCCATGTGCCTTCGATCGCCTCGAGAGTGAGGCGGAACGGCACGATCTGGCGCATCATCTTGTCCAGCACCTCAGGGGTCATCTTGCCCATTGCCCATGCGGGCTTGGGCGCAAGGCGGGCTTCAAACTGGGCCGAGAGCCGCGCGAGGATGCCTTCAAGCGCGGCATCGGGCAGGCGCTCAAGCGTGCCGATGAGGTGGACGGCGACGTAGTTCCATGTCGGAACCTGATCGTCAGCGCCGTACCAGTCGGGCGAGATGTAGCTGTGTGGGCCTTGCACAGCGAGGCGCGCAGGCGCGGGCGCTTTGAGCGCGCGGGTGATCTCGGTTGAGCGCACAAGGTGCAGCTCGGCAAAGCGGGCATCCTCCGAGAGCTGAAACGGGATGTGGCTGATCAGGGGGGCGCCTTCTGTGCTTATGCTGAGCAAGCCAAAGCTCTGGGCGCGGGCAAAAGCGATGTTTTGGGCTGCTTGGGCGCTGCGAAAGGTCGGGTTCGGGTGCATCTGTCAGCTTTCGGGGAAGGGGTGGCCTGCCTCGGGAGACTGCCACGGGGGGTATTTCTGCATGATGGTTTCAAAGCGGGGGGAGGCTTTGAACGCCGCGAGCCAGCTTTGCACCGCAGGCCAGGGCTGCGCGGCAAACCACGCCTGATCAATATGCGCAAACTGGCGCACGAACGGCAGGATGGCGAGGTCGGCCAGTGTGGGCCGCGCGCCGAACAGCCCGGGTTTGTCGCCAAGCTGCGCCTCGAGCCTTGCTATGAAGGCGCTGGCTTTGGCGCGCTCTGCCTCGGTGTCGCTCCCCTCATAGCGGGTCGCGTATTTGGTGCGGTCTAGTGCGGCTTTGAAAGGGCCGTCACAGGCGGCAATCAGCGGGTGGCCTTCGGCAGGCATGTTGAGAAGGCCCTCAGGGTCTGACTGCTCCAGCGCCCAGATCATGATATCAAGGCTTTCGTCAATCTGGCTTGTGCCAAGGTCAAGGCACGGCACTGTGCCGCTGGGCGAGGCGGCCAGAAAGGCCTCGGGCTTGTCGCGCAAGACGATCTCGCGCAGGGCCACGGGTTGCGCGGCGGAGGCGAGCGCAAGGCGCGCGCGCATGGCATAGGGGCAGCGGCGGAAAGACCAGAGAACAGGTGTTTGTGTCATGCAGAAGGAGTAGCGCGGGTAACGGATAAGGCCAAACGAAAAGGCGCGCCTTGCGCTTGCAAGCGTAGGGCAAGCTGCATAGTCTGCCCGCAAAACAGCGCTGTGCTGGTGGATGCTGGGCCATATGGCGATCTGTCAGACATGGCTCGGAACAAGTATATAAGGGTAAATGATGCGCGTTCTTGTGACGGGAGGAGCCGGCTATATCGGCTCGCATACGATTGTCGAGCTGGTGGCTAAAGGTCACGATGTTTGCATCGTGGATACGTTTCGCAACTCTTCGCCCGAGGTGTTGAACCGCTTGGAGGAAATCACTGGGGTACGACCGCTTTTGCACAAGGTTGATGTGCGCGACAGAGCGGGCATGAAAACTGTGATGGAGAGCTACAAGCCCGAGGCCGTGATCCACTTTGCGGGGCTGAAAGCGGTTGGTGAGTCAGCCGAGATCCCGCTTGAGTATTATGATGTGAATGTTCAGGGCACGGTTGTCTTGCTTGAGACCATGCAGGCCGTGGGCTGCAAGACAGTTGTATTTTCGTCGTCTGCAACGGTGTATGGCGCGCCGCAGTATCTGCCCTATGATGAGGCGCACCCCTGCGCGCCAAGCAATGTTTATGGCCAAACAAAGCATATGGCAGAGCAGATTTTGACGGATTGGCAACTGGCCAACCCAGACAGCTCGGTTGTGCTTTTGCGCTACTTTAACCCTGTGGGGGCCCATAGCTCGGGCCGTATGGGGGAAGACCCTGACGGCCCGCCCAACAACCTGATGCCCTTTGTGGCGCAGGTGGCTGTGGGGCGGCGCGAGAAGCTTGCTGTCTTTGGGGATGATTATGACACGCCCGACGGCACGGGCGTGCGCGACTATATTCATGTAACCGATCTGGCGCGCGCGCATATCAGTGCGCTTGATTACGGGGTCAAACAGGCTGGCACGGATGTGTTCAACATCGGGACAGGGACAGGCTATTCGGTTCTGGATATGATCAAGGCCTTTTCCAAAGCCTCTGGGCGCGAGATCGCCTATGAGGTTGCGCCGCGCCGTGTGGGTGACCTTGCCTCCTACTATGCCAACCCTGCGAAAGCGGGCACGGTTCTGGGCTGGAGCGCTGAGAGGGGTATTGAAGATATCTGCACCAGCACCTGGAAGTGGCAGTCAGACAACCCGAGGGGCTACGGGGCATAGAAAAGCCCGCCCCTGAAGGGAGCGGGCTTGGAGCCGGATGTACCGGGCTTTAGAAGAAGTTGATGTGATCGACCAAGGATTGTGCGTCGGCGACGTTTTCGATGGTGAGTGAATCGCGGGTGCCAAAGTTAAACACCACATCATCGCCGCTATCGTCTGCGTAGCGGTCTACCAGCTGCTGTGCCGTCGAGACGCCGCTCCAGAAGACAGAAGAGATTTCGAGCACATCATTGCCGCGGCCAAAGTCTTTGACGCTGTCGTGGCCTCCTGCGGAGTCAAACACGAAAATATCAGCGCCGCCGCCGCCCTTGAGCTTGTCGTTGCCTGTGCCGCCCATGAGCAAGTCGGAGCCTGCGCCGCCAACGAGCTTGTCTCGACCAGCCTCGCCAAAGAGGTCATCGCGCCCGCCGTTGCCTTTGACCTTGTCACGGCCCGCACCGCCAAAGACACTGTCGTCGCCAGCGCCGGTTTTGATGATGTTGCGGGCTTCGTTGCCTGTGATCGTGTCATCACCTCGGCCTGTCGTTGCGTTTTCGATGACGACACCATGGGCGATGGTAAAGCCACCTGCCACGCCGGTGACAGAGGAGATAAATCCGCCGCCGCCTGCTTCATATTCCAGCGTTGCGTCGCGCAGATCGACGGTGGCGTCTGTTGAGCCTGAGAAGACAATCGTGTCGGTTCCGCCGGTGTCCCAGATGGCCTCCCAAGCGGTGCCGGAGACGTTGGCGCCGGGCATGACATATGTGTTGTTGCCGCTGGCGTGGGTCGTGTTGGCACCGTAGAGCTCTTGCAAGACGGCGATATCAAGCGCCATTGGCCCCGCTTCATAGCCCCATTGCCAGCCCCAGTCGCCTTGAACACCCGTTTCATGGCCTGTGTTGTAGGTCATGGTGGTGTAGACACCCTGGTTGAGACCGTAGTCGCCATAGTCGCCAAAGTCGGAGGTCACGCCGTCAAGGATGTCGGTGCCGCCAGCTGTATCGTGGGGGTGGCCAAGGCCCATGCCGTGCAGCATCTCGTGCATCATGGTGGTGTAGCTGTAGCCGCCTTTCTCAAGGTCTCCACCAGAGAAGCGATCCCACATATCACCGTTGAAGACGCCGACAAGCTGCGAGCTGAAGCCGTTGGGCAGGTAGAAATACCCCAGCGTACTCTCGCCGTAGAAGTAGCTCTCGTTTGTATCAAGAACGAGGATATATTCGGCCTGATAGGATGAGGTTGTGATGTTGAAATTAACGTTCGCGACCTCTTCGATCCTGTCAAACACAGATTGGAACTGCTGTCTCTCGTAGCTGTTCCAGCCATCAGATGTGACGTAGGATGAGGTCTCGGTATATCCGACAGGTGCAAAGTAAACATCGAACGCGTTGCCGTTCATGCCCTGGCCCGTGTTGAGCGAATCTGTCGGGCGCATCAGCGAAATCGGGTACGGCATGTGGCTTCATCCTTTTGAAACTAAAGATACTGATATGTATCTTTAGTTAATTAGTGCGAAAAAAGGCAGGCGTCGATCTTTCTTGTGGCGGACAGGCAAAATTTTAGCATTTGCGCCGTTTTGCATTAGCCCATGAAAATATCATCGGCCAGCCCCCAAAGGTCGTGGTAGCCCGCAAGGATGATCCTGTCGTCCTCGCCAAAGTCAAAGACGACACCGCGATTTGTGCTGCTGCCATAGTCGCGGATCAGGTCGCGGGCCGTGGTGGCGCTGCCCCAGAGGCTGGCGTCGATGAGCAGGCTGTCGTCGCCATTGCCAAAGCTGCGAAAGACATCTTTTTCATCGCCTTTTTGAAACACAAACACATCATCGCCCCCGCCGCCTTTGACAGTGTCGTCACCTGTGCCACCATGGAGCGTGTCGGCCCCGCCGCCGCCAACAAGCAGATCGTCCCCTGCTTCGCCAAAGACGGTGTCGCTGCCTTTGTTGCCGCGTGCCACGTCATTGCCTGCGCCTGCGCTGACAAAATCGTCTCCCTTTTGCCCTTTGATGATGTCGTTGTCGTCTTCGCCAAAGAGCGTGTCGTCAGACTTGCCGCCGCGGAGGGTGTCGTGGCCAGCGCCGCCGCGCACTGTGTCATCGCCCGTGCCTCCGAGAAGACTGTCGTCACCTGCGCCGCCTTCGAGGCTGTCGTGTCCCGCGCCACCGTCGAGCGTATCGTTCTCGGCGTTGCCAAAGAGGGTGTCATCGCCTGCTTGGCCAAAGATCATATCGGTGTAGGCCCCGCCCTCCACCCGCTCGCTGCCCGCGGAGCCATATGTCTCCAAGACAATGTTTGCGCCGATGCTCTCAAACGGCAGGGCGGTGTCGTTGAAGATAAAATATTCGACATTCTCAAATGTGTCGGTGCCGTCAGCGGAGGTGATTTGCAGAGTGCCTGCAACGTCCAGCTCAAAGCTGGCGTTGGCGAAACTGTCGTTGATGATGGCGGTGTCTGTGCCAGTGCCGCCGTTGATGCGGTCATCTCCGCGCCCGCCTGTGAGCGTGTCGTCGCCATCGCCGCCAAGGAGTGTGTCTGTACCCCAGTCGCCCGTCAGCGCATCAGCGGTGGCGCTGCCTGTCAGCTCTTGGGCGGGCATGGTGAAGCTGCGGTTGCTGTCTATCACAAGAGCCGCTTGCACCATGGGCAGGCTGAGCGCCTCGGTGCCGTTTATCTGAAGCACTTCACCCCGCCACGTGAGGGTGGCGTTGCGCCCCGAAATCGCAATATCCACTGCGGTTGTGTCATAAAGAAAGGGCCAGCTTGAGAGGTCGATCCTGTCTTTTGCCGGGTCGAAATCCTCTATCCTGTCAGCTGTGCCGCCCGCGCTTATGACAATAATATCGTGGCCATCACCGCCGATCAGCGTGTCTGAGCCAGCCCCGCCGAGCAAAATATCATCGCCCGCGTCGCCGCGCAAAAGGTCGTTGCCTGCCCCGCCTGCCAGAATATCGGCGGCGTTTGTGCCTGTCAGCGTGTTGTTGGCAGCTGAGCCAAGCTGTGGCCCGCCAAGTACGCCAAGGTTGGCCGTGAGCATGGTGACACCTTCGCCTGCCTGCGTGGAGACGAAGACCTGCAACGTTTCACCCGACAGATGCAGCGCCAGATCGGTAACGCCAAGAAGCGGGGCGGCGGCTGTCCCTTCAAGGCTGGTGAGGTGCACAAGCTGCCCGTTTGGGGCGAGCTGAAACAGGCTCACGCCCCCGTCGCCCCCAGCGGCGGCGACAAAGATATGGCCGTTTGCCTCAATGGTCTCCAGCGCAGTTATACTGCCGAAGCGGGTCTCTTGGGTGTCAAGGATATGGTCAACAGGCGTCAGCGCGCCGCTCGCATCCAGGCTCATCACTGAAACTGCGCCACCGCTGCCGTGGCTGGGGGCCGAGGCCACAAGGACGAAGCCGCTGCCGCCGATTTCGACCAGCTTGATATCGGTTGGCACCATGAGGCCAAGGCCCGAGGCTGCGCTGATGCTTGCGTGCAAAGTGGCGGTTGTGCCTGACAGCGTAAACAGGCTGACGCCTGCTTCTTCTGCGCTGCCTGTGACCAGATACGAGGTGCCAGCGAGCGTGGCTGTTGCAAGGGCTGACAGGCCCGCCAGATGGCTTGCGCCCGTGTCTGAGAGTGTTGCGACGGCTGTGTTGCCACCGCCCCAGCCTGATATCTGGAGTGTGCTGCTGCCCAGTTCGGCGCTCACGAGGCTGGAGCCGGTTTGTGCAAGCCAGTTGAGCGGGGCGCTGCCGAGGCCTTCAAGCGCGTCTGCTGTTACGAGCGCGCCGTTGGTTGCAAGGCTCACAACCTCGGCATTTGGCCCTTGGTGCTGGCCTGTGAGGACGAGCAATTCGCCACCCTGCTCGGCGAGTGTGATCGGGTGGCCTGTGCCCGTGGCCACGGTGGCTGTGAGCGTGAAGGTATGTGAAACCTCGGGTAGGCCGAGCGCGCTGTTGAGCGAAAAGCTGGCTATGCCGCCATCTTGGCCCGAGGCAGCCAGCAGATAGGTCATGCCGCCGACATGAGCGACAGCCAGAGAGCTGACGCCGAAATCAAACAACGCGTCGCCCGCCTTTATATGACCCGCAAAACTCAAGGTTGGCATTTTGGCCTGCTCCAGAAATGTGGAAGCAGATGTGCCGCGCGACAGCGGCTTTTCTTCGGGCCGGATTCTGGCAGGAAGGCGGTTTGTCGGTCAGATTTGAGGTGAGTTTAAAACGATTTGTCTCAGCCGTTGAGCTTGAGGTGCAGGGCTATCGCTTCGTCGAGGTCATCAAAGTAGGTCAGTTGACCCTCGTGCATCAGCAGCCCGCTGTCACAGAAGTTGCGCACCATTTTCATCTGGTGGCTGACCATGATGGCGCTGGCGCTTTTCACACGCTCGCGAAACACCGAGCGGCTCTTGCGGGTAAAGCGCGCATCGCCCACGGCGGTTGTCTCGTCGATGAGGTAGGTATCAAAAGGCACACCCATAGACAGCCCGAAGCCAAGCCGCGCCTTCATCCCTGCGCTATAGGTGCGGATCGGGGTGTAGAAGTGTTCTCCAAGCTCGGCGAAGTCCCGCACAAAAGCCTCCAGCGTGGCGGTGTCCACACCGTAGACCCGAGCCACAAAGCGCACGTTTTGCTGGCCTGTCATCTCGCGGTTGAGCGAGCCGCCAAAGCCAACGGGCCACGACATGGTGCCGTCGGTCACCACGCGTCCGCTGTCGGCGGGGATCGCGCCTGAAATGATGTTGAGCAGTGTGGACTTGCCCGCGCCGTTGCGGCCCAGAAGCGCCAATGCCTTGCCTGTTGGCAGCTCGATGTTGAGCCCCTGAAAGATATACTTGCGTTGCTGTCCGACGATGTAGCTTTTTGTCAGGTTTTCGAGCCGGATCATGGGACTTACCGACTGTCGCGAATAGAGTAGTAAATCAGTGCTAGAATAGTCCAACCGAGTGTGAGGAACATGGCAATAAGCCCCAAGAGTATTTCGCGCTGGGGATATTGGGCTGACTGAGGGAAAGTGGGCTCCAGGTGGGCAGCAAGATAGCTGCTTTGGCGCGAGGCCTCGGCGCGGGCCACATCAAGCGAGGCAAGTGCGCCGCGATAGCTCTGCTCGGCGTATTCGCGGTTGACCACAAGGCCCTCATACTCGGCCAGAAGCGTGGGGTAGTCGTCGCCAACGACATCATCGTTGCCCAAAATCACATTGGCTTTCTCGGCTTCGATACGGGCGCGGATGACATTGATCAGGTTCTGGGATTGTACAAAGCGGGGGTCGCTCTGGGAGGTGTTGATGGCGAGCAGGTCAGCTTCGACCAGCGCTTCGGCAAGCTGGGCTTGTAGCGTGTTGACGACGCCAAGGCGGCCCTGAAGATCGGCGTCAAGATCGACGATTTTGTTTTTGGTGCGAAACAGGATCAGATCTTCCCGTGATTTGCGCAGGCGTTCAACCGCAAGGTTGAGATCTTCCTGGGCGTATTTGATTTTGTCCTGTCGCGCGGTTGCGTTGAGTTTGTTGATCAAGTTCTGACAATTTTTCAGAACGCTGTTGGCAATAGCGAAAGCTGTGTCAGGGTCAAAAGCGAGGATTTGAACCTCGATGAGCCCTGCTGCGCGGTCATAGGATATGCGGGCGATCTTACTCCAGAAGTCGACCTTTTCTTCAAGGTTTGAGTCGCTGGCGAGCGTGAAAAACGGGTTGCTTGCGTGATTTGCGGAGTAGTGTGAAACAAGATCGATCTCGCTGTCGATGCTTTCAACGATGTTCTGGTTTTGCAGATATTCAAACAAAACATCGGTGTCAGACTGTGTCGAGCCGCCGGTGATTTGCGAGGCGATGCCAAAGATATCGGAGGCCGAGGGGCCACCCTCTTTGCGCACTGTGAAGCCGACTGTCGAGGCGTATTGGTCATCGGCGCGGGCCCAAAGATACCAAGCGCTGAGCAAAATGGGCAGCACGACCAGCGCCACAAAGCTGATCAGCAGGCCCCAGTGACGCGGTTTCATCTCCGCGGCTTGTGCCATTGGCGGCACGGGTGGGGCCGCTTGCGTGGTGTCGCTTGCGCCGGAGGTATCGTTGCTGCTCTGAGACATGGGGTGTCTTTCTTCTGCCAAGTCGATCTGCTGGTTTGATCTTTTCACAATTAAATTACATAGCTGGCGTATTACATGCCAGCTTTATGGAGCGCAAAAGGCGAATATGCCAGACGGTAAGCAAAATACTCTTCCCGCGCGGCGCGGGCTTGATACAAACCTGTGGCGCGAACGGCTGCGGACTATGTTTGCGCTCGTTTTGCGTGAGATGGCCGTGCTCTATGGGAAGAATCCCGGCGGATATATCTGGGCGATCATTGAGCCGCTGGGGGCGATTGTCATATTGTCGGTGGCCTTCTCTCTGGTGCTGCGCAGCCCCTCTTTGGGCACGAGCTTTCTGTTGTTTTATGCAACGGGGATGCTGCCGTTCCTGATGTTTCAGACCATCGCGCGGGTGATCGGCAATGCGCTCGGCTTTTCCAAAGCCTTGTTGCAATATCCGAGCGTTCTTTGGCTTGACGCCATTTTTGCCCGGCTCTTTTTGCACGTGTTGACAGGTGTGACCGTGACGGCTGTGGTTTTGACGGGCATCATGATTTTTGTGGAAAGCAGCCAGCAATTGCACCTTGAGTACCTCTTTGTTTCGATGATCGGGATGGTGCTTCTCGGGTTTGGTGTGGGCCTTATCAACGCGGTTTTGTTTGGCCTTCTGCCTGTCTGGCGCTCTATCTGGGGGATTGTGACGCGCCCGCTTTTGTTGGCTTCGGGGGTTTTGTACATCTATGAAGATCTGCCGCGCGCGGCGCAGGATGTGATCTATTACAACCCACTCATTCACCTCACCACATTGTTCCGTCAGGGTATCTATCCAACTTACAGCCCGCAATTTGTATCACCCGCTTATGTGTTTGGGATTTCGATTGCGTTTACGGCGTTTGGTCTGGTGCTTTTGCGCCGCTATCATCTGCGTGTTCTTGAGGCGAGATAAGCGCTTTGATGTCAGCAGCCGTATACCTGACGCGCTTGCCAAGTGCATCGCTCAGGGCAAGTTTGAGCAGCCGCAGATAGAGTGGGCGCTCGGCGCCATATAGCCTTGCGCGCTTGTGCCACGATACAGCCTTGAGTGCGATAAGCGGCCAGAACAGCACCGGCCCTGCCACCTTGCGATACACCAGCGTGACGTTGCGATGGTAGAAGTAGACCTTCCACAAAGGGGAAATCAGCATATCGCTTTCTGACAGGGTCTCGCAGTCGTGTACAAATGCGATTCGCGGGTCAAAGCCCACGCGCCCGCCCGCTCGGCGCACGGCGAGGGTAAAGAGCACATCATCGGCGTAGATGAAAAGCTCACCGCGCGGAAAGCCGGCTTTGGAAATGGCGCGGCGTGAGATGAACTGGCCAACAAAAGACCCTCCATCAACATCGAGCGGCTGCTTTTGGGCGTAGTCTTGTGGCCCGATATGAAAAGCGTTGCGCCCTTTGAGGAGCGATGCGCCAAACAGCGGTAAGCTCCAGAACGGGTTGCGCCAAGGCTTGTTCATTTCGCAGATGCGCCCGTTGGGGTAGCGCACGGCTGACAGCCAGACATCGTGGTCATCACGCGGTGCTGCATGAAACCGGGCCAGTGCGCCTGTGTCGGGGAAGGCATCGTCATCCATCAACACGTACCAGTCGCTGGGCTCTGTGGCCTCGGCATGGCGTAGGGCCGCCTCAAAGCCGCCTGCGCCGCCTGTGTTGGTGGGTAGCGTCAGCACGGTGAGGCGCGGGTCTTTCAGCGTGGCAAGGTAGGCATCTGTGCCATCCGTCGACGCGTTGTTGCAGACGATCAGCTTTGAAAGCGTTTTTGCATCATGGGCCAGCAGGCGCGCCAGCGTCGTTTGGAGCGCTTCAAGCCTGTTGTAGGTCACGACAATCGCCGTGAGGCGCTGGGGGCTAGTCATGTGCGTCTCGCTTCTGTGTCTCTACTGCGAGGCGGTTTTGCCAGAAGCTACGCTGGGTGTAGGCTGGATAGCCAGTGCGCCAGCGCTCTTTGATCGCTTGGTAACGTGTCAGAGCGACGACCATTGCGGCAAAGAACGGGAGGCTGAGCGCGAGAGCCTTGGCCTTATTGTGGCGCACTGTGTAGGCGCGGGATGTCTCAGGTGAGATATAGGTGATCTGACGCGCCCCCCAGAGTGGGCGCCGCGCGCCGCGCTGCTCGGCTGGCAAGGTGATGCTTTTGCCAAGCCAGGAGAACGCGGGCAGCAGGTGGCCATTGAACGTGAGCTTCATAAGCAGGCGCCAAGGCAGAGACGCGTGGGCCGTCTCCTTGGGGGGTGACAGGCTGTCGACTGGTTGCCAGCGCTCTGTCTGTGTGAGCGCCGCGATCTCTGCGCGCCGCGCGGCGACATCTGCTGTCCGCGCAAAAAGCTCGGGCCCTGCGAAGGCATCATCAACAGCCAGTTTTGCGGCAGCGAGTGTTTCGTAGTGGCAGGCCAGTAGGCTACGCAGCCAGAAGCGCGCAATGATCTTGGCAATCCCGATGCGCCCGATCTCAAAGGCGGGCAGAGCGAGATGGTGCGCAAGGTGGGAGCGCAGGTCGAGATAGACGGTGAGGGGCGTTTCCTTCACGGGGAAATCCTCATCCTGATAGGACAAGACGCCGGGTAATGTGACGATGTCAAAGTCGTGTGCGAGTGAGAAGCTCACATCATCTCCGCGCACGAAGAAGGGGAAGGGCATATGCTTGAGCGCGGAAACGCTAAAGGCAAAATACCACCAGCCGCCGTAGAAATCACTTGGGTTGCGCGGGGTCGTCGCGCTTTCGAGGCGCTGCACCTCTTCTGCCTTGCGCAGATCCAGCCCCTGAAGCTCTGGCCGGCAAATCATGTGGAAGCGTGCGCCGTTTTCCCAGAGCTTGTGGGGCGCTTGTGACTGTGCAACTGCGCCGGCGACAGCGACGCTCTCGTCTTTGGCGTAGGCCAGAAAGGCCCATGTTCTTGCGATGGCGGGCATATGCACCGAGGCGTCGTCATCCATGAAAAGGCAGTGGGTGGCGCCAGCGCTTTCGGCCTCAAGAAACCCGCGCGCAAAGCCTCCCGACCCGCCAAGGTTTTCATTGGGCACACAAGTGACGTACTGGCTGGGTGGCAAGGTGAGGGACTGTCCGTTGTCTACAACGATCAGGCTGAGGTTTGCCCCAATCGGGGAGGCGCTGGCGAAGGCTTCAAAGCGCTGCACTGTTTTGTGCACCTGCGCTTCGCGGCGGTATGTTGTGATGCAGAGGGCAAGTTTGGGTGTGCGGCGGGGCGCGTCATGCGTGGCCCAGTCTGCGGCTGTCAGGGTGCCGCTTTCAGACAGGCACTGCAGCTCAAAAAACAACAGCGCCGAAGCGCGGCCTGCCAGCTTTGAAAGGGGCACAGGTAAGCTAACATTGGTGCTTTCGGTGAGCGAAACTTCTTCTGTGTGCAGCGCCTCTGCTGGGGCTTCGCCCGATGCGGCAAAGAGCGTGAGCCGAAACTTGCCATGGCCTGCCAAGGTGAGCATGAGCGATTGGAGCGGCGCGACGCGGGCCCATTTGCCATAGTTGAAAATGTTGAAATATGTATCTGTGCGCAGGCTGTCGCCTTTGGCAAAGCCGATTTGGGCTGTGTCTGGAGTATAATCGGCTCCTGCGCTGAGCCGCAGATAGGACGCAAGGCTCGGATCAAGCAGGGGATTGGGCCATAACAGGGCTTGTAACAGTGTTTTTACTCGCATTACGCGGCCCTAAACAGTCAAGAAAACGAAATCTTTATATCTAGCGCCTAGTGTGTCGGTACGTTTTTGTCCAGCGCTTGCATGGCGTTGGGTGATGTGATCAAACCGTTAAAACGGTTTGACTGGTGTGTTTTTAAAGGTAGCAAAATTGTATGATTAAATCGTTGCTCTTTCACATCGGTGATCCGAAGACGGGGACAACGTCAATCCAGGCGGCTATGCAGGCGCGGGCCTGTGACTGCCCGACTGTTTCTTTGGCTGTGCAAAGAGAAGCCAACGCTTCGGCCTTGGCCAACTCCCTCAAACAACCCAAAGGCACCGCCGAAAAACGTCGCAAACACTTTAGCGATAAGGCGCAGTGGGCCACGGAGGAAACGGCAGATCTGGGCCTGATATCGGCTGAGTTTTTTTCGGGGGTATCGCCAGAGGCTCTGCGCGGCGCGCTACAAGACTTTTTGCCAGAGCATACCGAACAGACACGCATATTGGCCTATGCGCGCGCGCATTCAGACCGGTTTGTTTCTGTCTATGCACAGAGTGTGAAAGCAGGTGGTTTTCAAGGCGATATGGACGCTTTTTTGCCTGTAGCGCTCAACAAGGCGCGTTGGAACTATGCGCCGCGTTTCGCGGCATGGCGCGAGGTGTTCGGTGAGCGCTTCACTCTGCGCCCGTTTGTGCGCAGCGAACTTTTTAAAAATGATGTTGTGCAAGATTTCTTCAATCAGGCTTTGCAGGGGGAAGCTTTTTCGCTGCGCCCGATGCCCAAGGTGAACGAAGCGCTGACAGTGCCCGAGCTTGCCGCGATGCGCCAAATTCAGGATGTGCTGACAGACCGCGGAATCGCGCGTTATTTCAGGCTTTCTCTCGGGGGCGCTTTGGGCCGCGCTATGCCGCAACATGCAAAGCGCTTGGGCGGCAAGCCTGTCTTGACCAAGCTACACGCAGAGGCGCTTTTTGCGCGCTATGCGAAGGATGCTGCCGAGACAGACCGCCTCTTTTTTGAGGCTCCGATCCTCATGCGTGCGCAGGAAGAAGCCGTTGCGCAGGCCGCTCAGGTCGAACAGAGCTTTGAGGCCGAGGCCTACTATAGTGCCCGACGAATTGCCAAAATGCGCAAAGTGGCAGGCCAGATAGCCGATGCGTTTGAGGCTGTGCCTGGCGCATGGCGCGCCGACTATCAGTATCTGCGCGGGCAGAGGTTTGTTGCGTTGAAAGACGGGCCAGACGCCCGACAGCGGATGAAAAACGCCAAACACGTTTGGGCTTTGATCCATAAGTTGAGTAAATTGATGCTCAACTGAGTGTGGCGGTATATGTTCAGGATGTTTTGAGACGGATGATAAAGAGACTGCTTATTCATATTGGTGACCCGAAGACGGGCACTTCGTCTATTCAGGCGGCTCTGCAGGCGGGGGCGTGTCACTGCGCCAGCGTAACGATCTGGCCGCAAAAAGAGCTTAACGCGGTGGGGTTGGGCAAGTCGCTTGCGCCCAAAAGCGGCAATCCACATGACCGCGTGGCACAGTTTAGCCGCCTCGCGCGCTGGGCGCGGCAGTCGGACGCTGATATTGGCGTGGTTTCAAGCGAGTTTTTTGAGCGTGTAGCGCCCCAGGATTTGCGCAGCGCATTGGAAGAGTTTGTGCCAGAGCTTGCGCAAGATGTGCGCATTCTGGCCTATGTACGCCCGCACTGCGGGCGCTTTGTTTCGGCCTATGGCCAGCGGATCAAGACAGGTGCGTTTACAGGGCCGCCAAAGCAGCTCGCCAAAAAGCTGATTGAGAACGAGTTCCTCAGCTATCTGCCGCGCTTTAAGGCTTGGGAGGCGTGTTTCGGCGCAAACTTTACCCTGCGCCCTTTTGTGCGCAGCGCTCTTTTTCGCGGCGATATTGTGGAGGACTTTTTTAACGTGGTTCTGGAGGGGGCTGCGTTTGAGCTGTCAGGCGCGTTTCGGATCAACGAGGCCTTGGCTGTTGAAGAGATGGCCGCTTTGCGCCATCTGCATGTGCGGCTCATAGAGCAGTCGCTTGACAGAAGTCTGCGCCACCAGGTTGGCAGTGCGGTAAGTGATGCCTTGAGCGGCTTGAACGGGCGCTTTGAACGGCGCCTGGAGCTCACCGCGCGTGATGCCAGCGAGATTGTGAAAAAATTCGGCTCTGATGCGCGCGCTATGGACGACCATTTCTTTGGCGCGCCTGTCTTGCAAGAGGCGATGCAGCAGGCGGCGGCACAGGCGACAGCCACATTCCCGAATGTGAAGCCGGAGGTGTATTTCTCAGAAGGGCGCTTGGCTCGAATCCGGAGAGCTGCTGACGCATTGAGCGTGATTTTGAAAGAGCGGCCAAAAGACTGGATGCAGGACAGGCTTGTTCAGGAAGGCCAGTTTGAGGACACGCTTGCAACCAAGCTTGTTCGTAAGCTGCAAGATAAGCACATCGCGCAGGTATGGGCTTTGGTGGCTGAGCTGGCAGAGCTCATGTTGCCTGAAGAGACGCTGCAAGACGCTGTGCAGGGGGTGTAAGGGGATATGTTGAGCGCGATGAAGCTCCCAAGCTGGCTTCGGCCCCAGCCCAAGTTTGCACCTAAGTTCGGGCAGCAGCTTTTTGTGCACATCGGGTGCCACAGAACCGGGACAACCTCTATTCAGAACTACCTAAGAACCAACGCGGCTTTGCTGGCAAAGCGAGGCTACTACCTACCCTTTGGGCGGGGCCGTCAAAGCGCGTTTGTGAGCCGGCTTTTTGACGGCGAATTGAGTGTTGAAGAGTTTGCCGAGCAGCTGCACGCCGGGGCGCTGGAACATGTGGGCGCAGCGGCAAAGATCGTGTTGAGCGATGAAGATATCAGCCAGAAAACCAATCTTGAGCTGCTTCAGGGCTTGCGCCATTTCTTTGATGTTAAAATCATTTTCTCGATGCGGCGACAGGATATCTGGCTGGAGAGCTGGTATTTTCAGAACGTGAAATGGCAGTGGAACCCCGCTTTGAGCCATTTGACATGGGATGCCTTTCTAGGCGTGCGTGAACAGTTCCATTGGATCGATTATGCTGCGCATTTGGGGCGGCTTGAGGCTTTGTTTGGCCGTGAAAACCTGCTGCTCTCGGTCTTTGAAAAACGTCAGATGCCAGAAGGACCGGTTGTAGGGTTTTGCCACCAGTTGGGCCTGACGGATTTGGACGGGTTTTCTACGCCTCCGCATGTGAACTCGTCACTCTCTGCCGAGATGACGGAATTTTTGCGCCACCTGCCGTTGGATGCGGTCGAGACCTCTGCGCGTGCTGTTTTTCGCAATGCGCTTGACCGTGTTGACCGCAGTGTCCTTGGACACACCGCCAAGCAGAGCGAGCGGCTGATGTCACCAGAGGCGCGCAGCCATGTTCTGGAGCAGTATGCTGCGGGCAACAGGCGTGTGGCAAAACGCTATTTTGGGCGCCAAGATCTGTTTCTTGATCCGCTGCCCAAGCCTGAAACACCGCTCGCAACACTGGATATCCCGAGCGAGAGCGAAGCCGTTGTTGCGCGCTATGTCGGCCCGATGCTGATGCAACTTTTGCAAGATGATAAGCTTGTTTTGCCTGAGACCTCGACCAAGCGCTGAGCGCACTAGCTGCGCTGTGCCCAGGCGGTAACTGTATGATGAGGCACGTTGGTTTTGCCCCGTAGCCCGTGCACGAGTGCGCGCGCGGTTAGCATGAGGTAGCGCAGACGCTCACCTTTGTAGCGACGGGCTTTCAGCGCCCATTTGGCGGCAACGAGCGGTAGCGCCAGCCAAAACAGCCAGCCCATCGTCAGACGATAGATGAGGATCAGGTTGCGGTGGTGGTAATAGCTTTTCCACAAGGGAGAGAAGCGGCCACGTGCGGCGGGCTGGCTCTCAAAGTCGTGCTCAAACCGCAGTGAGGGATCAAACAAAACTGTGCCGCCGGCCTTGGAGAGCCCGAGCGTATAGAGCACATCATCGCCGTAGATGAAGAGGTTCCCATTGGGGTAGCCAACACGGTCGATCGCACGCCGCGAGACAAAAAGCCCAACAAAAGAGGCCCCGTCAACGGGTTTGGCTGTGACCGTCTGGCTATAGTCTTGCGCGCTGAGGTAGAAGGCATTGCGGCCCCCTGTGAGGATTTTTTGGGGCAGGCCGCTGTGCCACATCGGGTTGCGAAACGGGCGGTTCATATCGCAGATGCGCCCGTCTGGGTGGTAGACGGCTGCGGCCCAAGCCTCGGCTTTTGACCGGTCTTGTGAGACAAAATCGGTGAGCGCGCTGGCTGTTGGGCGCGCATCATCATCCATGACAACAAGCCAGTCGGGGTTGTAGGCGTTTACCGCCTTGCGCAGTCCGGCTTCAAAGCCACCTGCACCACCTAGGTTTTCGCGCATGTGCAGACAGGTCAGGCGGGGGTCTGTTTGAGAGCTCAGCCAGGCTTCTGTGCCATCGCTTGAGGCATTGTTGACCACGACCACAGCGGCAAGAGCCTGTGCAGGTGTGTCGCGCAGGCGCTTCAGGGTGGTTTTGAGCTGCGCAAGCCTGTTGTGTGTCACAACCACGGCAACGAGTGTTGCCCCTTTGGTTTGTTTCTCTTGCATTGCAGGCTCCCTGGCCGCGTCTGGCCTTGCCAGAGCAATAGGCTATTCGCCAAGGGCAGGTCAAACGGCAAGGCTGCGAACGCAGGGTTAACAGATGTTAAACAGCGCGCGTCTAAGCCTTGGGCAATCTGATTGAATTAGGAGAGCCCAATGCCTGAAGTATCTGCGCGGCTGGAACTGCCATTTATCGTGCCGTCCCAAGCTCAGAAACATGTCACCCACAATGAAGCGCTGCTACGGCTCGATAGCTTGGTGCAGCTTACGCTTGCGGGGGCTGATGAGGTCACCCCGCCCACCACGGTGGAAGAGGGGCAGGCCTATGCCATCGGGGCCAGCCCGAGCGGAGACTGGGCGGGCCAGAGTGGTCAGATTGCTTTCTGGCAAAACAACGCTTGGCATTTTGTCACCCCTCAAGAGGGGTGGCGCGCATGGGATCAGGCCACAGCCCAATTGCTTGTCTTGGGGCCAAGTGGCTGGAGCCCAGCTACCGGCGATTTTCAGAATATGGCCGGTCTTGGCATCAACACGAGCTTTGACAGCACCAACAAGCTGTCTGTGGCCAGTGACGCGACTTTACTCACCCATGATGGCGCGGGCCACCAACTCAAGATCAACAAGGCCAGTGCCTCTGACACGGCTGCGTTGCTCTATCAAACGGGGTTTTCAGGGCGCGCGGAGCTGGGTCTTGCGGGGGATGACAACTTTCATCTGAAAGTCTCCGCCGACGGCAATGGCTGGACCGAGGCGCTTTTGCTCAACGCCACAAGCGGGCTTGCAAGCGGGGCTGCTGTTCAGTCAGACGCTATAGATGCAGGCAGCGGCAAGCTGATGACAACGGGGGCTTTTGGCCTTGGCGGCGCTGCGCCCGACTGGCCTGTCGGAGATCTGGACGATGGTCATCTTGTTGGCACAGGATGGTACTATAGTGGCTCGGCGGCCAACCGCCCAGCCGGGGCGGGCTTCATTGCGCATACGCGCCGCTCTGCAAACGGGCAGCACCAGATGTTTGTCAGCGTGAGCACACCGGGTGCAAACTTTATGCGCACCAAATCCGGTGCTGGCTGGACAGATTGGGTGGCGCTCGTACCTGAACATGGGACAAACGCGAACGGTCACTACACCCGTTTTGCCGATGGTACGCAGATCTGCCACCATGTTTCGCCCGCGTTGCAGACCAATAGTTTTGCGGTTGGGTCAACGGGCTTTCATGCGTCAAACGCATTTGTTTGGGATTTTCCGGCCAGTTTTGTCAGCTCGCCTGTGACGACGGCTACAGCTCTGCGCGAAACAGGGGCTCATAGCCATTGGGCCATGATTGCGAGTGGCCACAGCACATCAAGTGCGCGCCGCGGGTTTCTGCTCGTCGCGGGGGATCCGATCCACACAGGATTTTTGCATGTGACGGCCATTGGCCGTTGGTATTGAGGAGAGCCAGATGAGACTAGAATTTACCCCCAGCCGTATGAAGGAAGAAGTGGTGCTTGAGCGCCGTGGCGATAGCCTTGTGATCAATGGAGAGGCGTTTGACTTTGCGCCGCTGCCGGAGGGTGCAGAGCTATCAGCCGAGGCGATTGAGAGCGACTGGTTTACAGGTGTTGTGCGCCGTGAGGGCGGGGTTCTCCACCTGTCTGTCCGCTTGCCCCACGGGGCACATGCTCCGGATGAAACGCTGTTTCCCGCGCCTGTGATCATGTCACAAGACGGGCCGGTTCCGACGCCGCCATACGACAGCAACGACAACAACGAGGAGGCTCAAAATGGGCAAGATTGATTTTGGCCAGATCGTGGATGCCGAAACGCGCGCGGAACAAGCCGCCCGCCAGCGTGCCGCAGATATCAAGGCAGATTGTGCTGCACAGATCAGCGCGGTCATGACCGTGACAACGTCGCTAAACCTGCAGGGTGCAGCGATCGCAGGTGAGCTTGATGCGGGGCAAATGGATGTTATGCGCGCAGGGCTCGCTTGGGTGCGTGACATGCAGCAAGCCTGCCGCGCAGCGATAGCCGAGGGCGGTGTGCCCGAGTGGCCAGAGGTGCCCGCAGGGTTGGTTGCGCTGGCGTGGGAGTTCTGACGCCAAAGCTCTCAGATGTCGCCGCGTGTGCGGTGGTATAGGTCTCTCAGATAGTCAGAGCTTGGCAAAGCCCGATCCACCACCCGCAAAAGAGCCCTCTGGCTCTGGGCAAGTGCATCATTGATCATGTTGGAGCGAGCCTGCCCCAGAAGAGCGAGTTGCGCGAGCGCCTCGCTCTTTTTGTCTTGTGCGAGGCTGTGCAACAGCCGCGAGGTAACGCTTGTAGCATCAGTTGCTTTGGCCTGTAGCGGTGCGGGCAAACTTGCCAGAAAGCTCTTGGCCTCGGCGAGTGTTTCAAATGCGGCTTCAGGGGGGGAGAGCGCGAGCGCGTCGTCTAGCCAGGGCAGGCAGTGTGCCAGCCGCGCGTCTGCTTCGCTGCCCTCTGCTACAAAAGCTGTGGCCGCTTGAAAGGCGTGGGCGGCGCTGGCCTTCGGTATGGGGCGCAGCAGAAGGGGGGTCTCGGCAAAAAAGCTGAGGCTCTCTGACTGAACCAAGCTGTGAAAGGCAGCCCATGTTTGGGCAAGTGTTTGGGTTGGCTCAGGCTTACGCATGTCTTTGGCGTGGCGCAAAATCTGGCGCATATCGGGGTGCAAAGATGATACGCTTGGGCCCGTCAAACCAGAGCGCTTGGCCTCGGGTGCTTGCACAGGGTGATCTGGGTCAGCGACATAAAGAGCGCGCCGCGTGATCAGGAGCTGAGAGCTGTTTGTTGCCAGTCGTAACAAGAGTGCATCGATACCTGCTAGGTAAATGCGCTCTTGCGCCGAAATAGGCAGGAGAACGCTGGTGCCGTCGACTACGCTTGCCGCGAGTGCAAGCGCCTCTGCCGCAGAAGTAGAGCGCTCTGCGCGCATGAGCTGAGCGCCAGTGCGCCGCAAGAACCCATGCAAAACATCGAGGCTTGCGTCTGATGAGCCGCGATCAACCACCACACAAGCGCAGCCTGCTGCAATGGCTTGACCCAAGTTTGGCAGAGCCAGCTCAAGATCGGCGGCATCGTCCTGAAGAATGAGGCAAAGTGTTAACATGCGATGGCCTCTGCTTTCGGTTCTGCCTGCATTTGAAGGGCGAGTTGTAGCGCCAGTTTGGGATCGGTCTTGACGAGTTTTTCATAGGTGGCTGGAGCTAGACTTGCAGCGATAAACTTAGCGGCTCTGCTGCGCAGCTCTGGCAATATGTCGGCTGTCACCATGCTTTCAGCCCAGAGAAACAGGTTGCTGCAAAACCTCAAGAAAGCCAGCTGGCCGATGCTCTGTTCGGGGGCGGCCTCAAATGCGAGCCGCAAGCTTTCGAGCGCAACGAACATTTCCAGCCGTGCTCTGCTTTTGGTGTTGCTGATACGTGCACCCTCTGGCGCTGTGGTGTGCAGCGCAGCAATGCGGCTGGACGAGAGCACTGTGTCTGCGGCCAGAAAACTGCGCCAGTGCAGCTCGATATCGTTGTGCACGGTGGTCTCTGTGCAGCGCAGGCCGTGAGCATGGATAAATGCGGTGCGGTAAATCTTGTTCCAGGGGTAGTTGCTTGTCTCTGCCAAGATCCAATGCGCCTCGGGGGTGACTGTTTTAAGCGGCGCCGAGAGGCTGCCAGCAAGTTGCCAAAGCCCCGTGTCAGAGGGAAGCTGGCCGCTGTAACCGCTGGCCTCTAGCCCGCTGTCGTGGTGGCGGAAGATGCAAAAATCAAACAGCCGCCCCTCAAGCTCTGCCCAGAGGCAGGGAAACTCGGGCGTGAACATATCGTCGCTGTCAAAGAAAATTACGTGGTCACACCGAAGATGCGCGATAGCACTGTTGCGCGCAGCTCCTGCGCCCTTGCTCACACTGTGTCGCAGAAGTTCAACAGGGTCAGGCACGTTTACGGGGGCCTCTGAGCCATCATCAACCACAATGATTTGCGCAAAGATGCCGAGGGTTTTTGCCTGCGTGAGCAGGCGTGTCAGGTTGGCCTGATCATCACGCACAGGTATGATCAGGGCGAGGCTCATATCACAAAGACACGCAGGTCAAGGAACGAGATGTCAAAGGCTTGCACGGGTAAGAAGACCACAAGTTCGCGCCAGTCTGCGCGTGCAGGCACCTCGGCGCTGAAATGGGCTTGCATGACGTCCATGTGTGTTGAGTCTTCGGGGCGGAAGAGCATGTGTTTGTCAAAGAAACTGTCCACAAACCCCTCGGACGTCTGGCTGCGCAGGCTGACACGTGCAACGGCGATCTCCGGCGCGGCAATACGGGCAACAAAGCCGATCAGACTGTCTTCGCTCAGGTCACGGGCCGGAAGGCTGAGGTGAAGCGCGCACCAGCTTCCCGCGTCAGAGGCGGGCTTGGCGGATATGTCCAGAAGCCTTCCAACGGGTGAGCGGTAGTCTCCCCCCATCTTCAAGAGCGGATCGGCTTGAAAAGAGAAACCTTCGATGAACTTTGTGCTCGTGCCCAGTGGGCCATGGGCTGCCTTTTCGCGCAGAACGCCAAGGCTGTAGTTGGCTTGCCCGTCAGGACCAGGAACAAGGTTCGCACGTGATTTTCTGAACATATAGGTCTCCTCGGGTCTGCAAAGTTTGTGGATTATAGCCCTTGCAAGCACAAGCTCAAATATCTGTGCGTTCACAGTGGCACGGGGTTGAGCATGTTTAGCCACAGTTCGCTAACCTCTCTGTGTTAGCTCTTTTATTCTGCGAAAAATTAGACAAGATTTACCTATGACCAATACGCAAGATCTCTGGCCCGAACTCTCTCTGCCCGATGCCGAGGCGTCGTATCTGCGCGGCGTCTATAGCGGCGCGCGGGTTATTCTGGAGTATGGTTCGGGCGGCTCGACGACCCTTGCGGCCAGTCTGGCGGGCAAACGCGTGTTTTCTGTTGAGTCTGATAAAGCCTGGGCCTTGCGGCTCCAGACCCAGATCGATGCACAGGACCTGCCCTCGCCAACAACGCTCTACCACGCCGACATCGGGCCGACAGGCGCCTGGGGCCGCCCGCTGGACGGGTCGCACTGGCAGCTTTTCCACACCTACCCTTTGGCAATCTGGGACCAGCCCTACTTCCTTGAGCCCGATGTGGTGCTGATCGATGGCCGCTTTCGCGTGGCCTGCCTGATGACAACACTGGCGCGGATCACAAAGCCTGTGACCATCCTGTTTGACGACTACACCGAGCGCCCCAGCTACCATGTGGTGGAGCGCTACATAAAACCCAGCGAGACCGTGGGGCGCATGGCCGTCTTTGAAGCCAAACCCGGCCTCGTGACCCTTCAGGACCTGAGCGAGATCGTCGCGACGTTTATGATGGCAAGCTTCGTCGGAGAGAGCGGGGCTTATGACAAGGCGCTTGCAAAGCTTGTGTGAAAAGTTTGAACTAGGCTCTTGACCCATTAATCCGCTTGAGACCATCAGGGTAGCGTGATTCAAGTTCCCAAAGCTTTGGGGGTATAATGAGCAATCTTT